>JAGLIS010000047.1 GCA_023142835.1 Candidatus Pacearchaeota archaeon
CCTCAGCGCCAGTCGCGGAAATAACAGCCTTCAAGTTATCTTCGTTGATATCCTTTCCAACCTTGTGCAACAAAAGTGCCGCATATGTGTATTCCATTTTTTTATTCTAAACTAACCTTATCTTGTGATTTAGTTAATTGAGTTTTAAATTTCATTTTCATTATCAGAATAAACTAGCAAGTCCTGCCGCAGACTCTTGCTTAGGTTCCTCCGCTTTAGTTTCTTCAACAACCGCAGGTGCATCTTCAACAACTGCCGCAACAGGTTCTGGCTCTCCCGTTATAATTCTAGTAACAACGCCTTCATGAGCATTAGCTTTAGCCAAAATAAAATCTATCGTAGAATCATTCATAATTCCCAACTCAACAGAAAAAGCAATAGCACGCCCAAAGCTCTCCTCAACATCAACGAGCATCCCCACCTTATCAATTTTTATATCTCCATAAACCTTCCCATCCATAAAAGCCGCAACAGGCTCGATACCTATCTCAAAAGGAATAATATCCAACTTTGCCATAATCGAAGCAAGTGCATCAGTAATAACGTCACCTTCCTTCGCAATAATCTTATCCTGCATAACCGAAATCTTCCCATTCTCAACCTTGGGTATCAACCCAACAGCACTCAATGCAGAAATATCTGGACCTGGAATCAACTCAGTAGGTCCCGCCTTAACTTCAATATCACTAGGAGCAATCTGCCCAGTTTTCGCCTTCGCAGGACTTTTCTCATCTACAAGCATCCCAGAAATTTCAAAAGTATCAGCATCAGAAAATAACAAAGCAGTCGAGTCATCAACATACTTAACCAACCCATGAAGCTCCTTTATCCCAGAATGGTCAAGTGCAAAATTTACCAAACTTTTCTTAGCAACACAAATCTCAACTTTCCCTCTCAACTTCTTCTTAATATCTTGGAACTGTGCCGACGGCAAACTCTTAACAGAAACAACCATAACAGTCTTTCTCTTCATCTGCTCAGCCAACTCTTCAACTTTCCGTTTCTTAACTTCAGATACCTGAGTTTTCATTTCTGCCCCTCTAATACTTTTAATAATATTCCCTCGAGTGATCTATATCCATTATTTTCAAAAAACTTAACATTTCCAATTTTGTTAGCTTTCTTAACAATATTATAATCGCATGAATAACCTATTATTTTATTAGCATTAATCTTTTCATTAGCATTAATCTCCTCGATTACTTTTTTATAATCACCATGCAAACCACTTACAACAATTGCATCATATTTTCCTTCAGGAATTTTTATTTCTCCATCATTATGAAGGATAAAATTAACATTAAATTTTTTTAAATTATATTTATATAGATATTCTGTATATTTCTTATTATCAATAACTAAAACATTCTTCTTTTCTACATTCCCATATTCCTTACCTCTTATTACTCCAACACTCATTTCTTCGCCTCCACAATTACAATAGGTTTAGTCATAGTAAACTTAATCAAAACTTCCCTAACATTATCCCTACCTCTTGGAAGAACTTTCTCAAGCCCATTAATAATAGAAGTAATATTTTCTTCTAATTCCTTATCACTCATACTCTCCTTACCAACAGCCAACTTAATCGCCATCTCCTTATTCTTAATTCTGACAGATTTCTTTACCTTCTCAATCATCCCACTAATCATCTCATCACTCTCTTGAGGAATAATTCCGACCTGAGGACTTGGCATCCTATTCATCGGACCAAAAACTCGACCAAACTTAGTAGCAATCTTTCCCATCATCGGAGCAACCGCAATAAAAGCATCATACTTCTTCGCAAGTTTCTTAATATCCTTTATCTCCTTATATTTCACAAAATCATCCTCGGCAATACTGTCAATCAACTTAGATCTCTTCGTAAAAAATCCCGCCAATTTTTTCTCGCTAGGATGCGGAACCGAAACAAAAGTATTCAAAGCCTCCTTCCTAACATTAAAATTTTTCAAGTTCATAACTAAGTCCACAGTCTGGACAAACTTTCTTTTCTTCTCCTTCCGCAATTCAATCAATGCTTCTTTAATTTCCATTTACTAAAAACTGTTAGAATTTATTTTCGGCGCGAGCCTGCTACTAACAGTAGTACAACTTAGCTGAAAATTTAGTTTATAAAACTTGCCTTTCACCACAACAATCCTTAAATATCAAACGCCCTAAAATAGTCTATGGAACTTGTAGCACTTCTATCAACAGGGAAAGGAACTTGGGGACAAGTCTCAGGATTAATGCAAAAAGGAGAATGGGAAAAAATTATAGTCGTCGGACCTCCATTCGCAAAAGATTTCACCGTGCAAGGAACTCCTTTTGACTTCATTGAATTTGACCAAGATAAATCCTTAATCCAATTAAAAAAAGAACTCGCAAAAAAACTCGAGGGAAAATTCAACGGTCTTGAAGTAGCTCTTTCAATCGCATCTGGAAACGGGAAAGAACACATGGCACTCCAATCCGCTTTACTTTCATTACCTGTAGGAATTAGATTCGCTGCACTTACAAAAGACGGCGTTGTGATGTTATAATTGTTACCTCTTAATAAAAGTAACAAATAGAAAACTTTATAAACATTTCTTCTATTACTAAGTATGATTCCAATTATAAGAACAACTGATTTAGAAACTAAACTTGAAAATCTTGAGTTCGTACAAGTCCCTAAAATTGGGGGAAGTGTCGCTATAGAACTAATTCCCTTAAGAAATTATAATGAAACTAATCAAATACTTCAAAAGAAGGGATATGAAATAATAGGACTTGATTGGTCTGTAGAATTTTTTAAACAGATTAAAAATACACACGAAGATATTTATGAGGGAATTATCGGAAAAGGAGCTCCTTATAGAAAAACATTGCTTAAAGAGAAATTCGAAAGAAGCCAAGGCAAATTAAAAATTAATTATAATAATATTGATAAAAATGAAGAATCAGTTTTAGAAGATTTTGATAAAAATACTTCTATAGAAAATCAAACTATTTATCTAGAAAATTTTCTTAAAAATACAACAGGACAAGGATTTCCATCTAAAGAAATAGAACTAGGAATTTTAAATTCTCCAAAACCAGGAATTCCTTTAAAGTATATTGCTCCAAAGGCTGGTTTTGTTGCAGTGTTAGAGACGTTTCCCGGAGGGGTTATTCTAGATTGCAACAGTATTAAGTTGAACAAGAACTACTGGGTACGAGTTGCGAAGCCGTGGAAATAATATTCACTCAGAAAAAATTAATTAACTAACTTCCCCATTTTCAATCAATTTTATTATAATTAAACTTTTTAAGATTGTCTTTCAAATCTTCATAGGATTTTCCACAAAGCATTCCTCCAGCTAAAAATTCTTCATTTGTCACCTCAATTAAACAAAAATCTGGAATCTTAAAATCATCTTTCTCTTCAATACTATTAAATTCAAAGTCAATTACAACAAATCCTTTCAATTTATCTTGATAAACATCAACCTCGCAAAATTTTCCTTTTTCATATTCGTAAGAATACCTTCTCTTTGAAAACTTTTTCCCATCTAATTGATCAAGAAATATAAATTCTTCAGGGGCGAGGGAAATAGTCTCCTCTATCATCACCGAAGCATCTCCATCATTTTTCTTATACTTCTTTGTTATTACTGTTTTATCTCCTTTTTTTCTAATTCTTAAAATTGGGTGGTTTGGCTCTTTAGGAATATAATTATCTTTTAATTCTACAAAATTGCATTCTTCAATTCCTTTAGGTAAATATCTTGCTAAAAATGTTCTTTCGAATTCATCTTCTACGACCATAATAAGATAAACTTCATAGATACTTATATATTTAACCATAATTTAAAAAATATCTCTAAACCTTCACAATCCTCAACTCACACCCTTCCCTCGCTAACATGACAACACAACTTCTCTCGTCTTCTCCCTTAATCTCATATCCATCGGGCTCACCAGAGTCATCCTTTGAGGATAACCCTTCCTTAATCTTCTCAGCATATTCCTTAACCTCCTTAAACCAAGGCTGATTATCATAACCCATTCGACTCCGAGCATAACCCACACTCTTGAATCCCTTAACATGAATAAAATCCGGCTCCGCCTTCCTAATCAAATCACAATATTCCTCAACATTCTCTTCAGTCATATTAGTAATTCCACCAAATTCCCCTTCATTACCAGCCTCAACTAAAGTCAATCTAATAACCCTCCTAACTCGACCCTTCAAATTCCTAATAACTTCCAAAGTCTTATTAAATTCCTTCCAAGCATTCTTCTTCGTCGACCGATGCCAAACATCAAACAACTTTTCGTTAGGAGCATTCGTTGAAACAGTAATCTGCGTCGGTAACTCCTCTTCTTTAAATCCTGCAATCACCTCTGAATTCAAACCATTCGTAACCAAAAACGAAACTGCCCCTCGACGACGAATCTTCTTAAACATCTCCCCTAATAAAGGATACAGCGTCGGTTCTCCCGACAAACTCATAGTATACAACTTCGGAACAAGTGCCTCCTCAAACTTCTTCAAATCAATTCCCTTTCGACCCTTAAAACCCATTAACAATTTCTTCCTTGCCTCAACAACTCCGTCGAGAATTTCTTTTGGATCATCACAATTTAAGATTTTTTTATTCGAAGTATAATCTAAATTTCTCCAGCAATGAAGACATTTATTCTCACAGTGAAATAAACTCGGAGTCATCTGACAACATCCTGCAGAACTAATACCATAAAATTTTTCCTTCCAACAACCTTCATTCCCTCGAAGAGCATGTTTTGTCCAAAGGCAAATCTTAACCGCACTATGGTTTCCGACGATACCATAACCTTCCTCTCCTAACTTCTTCAT
The DNA here is from genome assembly GCA_023142835.1 of Candidatus Pacearchaeota archaeon. Taxonomy (GTDB): domain Archaea; phylum Nanobdellota; class Nanobdellia; order Pacearchaeales; family GW2011-AR1; genus JAGVXH01. The sequence goes on from JAGLIS010000047.1 coordinate 4,823, forward strand.
CGCCACATCGATACTACTGTCTTCCATAATAAAAAAATAAAGAATCTCCTTTATAAATTTTCAGAGAAAGGTTATCAATGAAACCTCTCTGATATTAATTAAAATAAAAAAATAAAAAAATGTTTGTTTATCTCTTTTTCTTCTTAACTACTTTTTTCTTAACTACTTTCTTTTTGATTACTTTCTTTTTGACCACTTTCTTTTTAACAGTAGCAAGAGTTTTTCGCCTTTTTTCCATTACAGCAACTTGGTTCTTAAGAGACTTAATCTTAATATCACATTGTTTTGGAGTTGTTGGTAAAGCCATATTTTTCACCTCGATTTATTTAGTTAAAGATATTTAATTAAATATCTCAATTTATTAAGGATAAACCCCTTTAAATATCTTATTGAATTATCCGAATAAACCAAAGAAACATTAACAATGCAAAGATAAACAAAATAGCATAAGTCACAAACTTAAATGCTCCTTCCGCAATTTTTTCTGAACGACTAATTGACAAGACCATAAGATAAAAGAACCTTCCACCGTCGAGCATTCCAAGAGGCATCATGTTAAATAATGCTACAAGCAGATTAATAATCATCACCCACCAAAGCAGATGATAAATAAAGTAAACAAAATCTCCATCCCATGTCGGAACATAATACGTCGAAGAATCTTTGAACGACATAAATCCGAATAAAATTTTCTGAATAAAAGATTTAGGCTCAACCCTTGAATTTCCAATACCCAAATACGCTTTACTGTTATCGTCGGGGTGAGAACCTAAATTAATCACATATTCATAAGTACCATTTTCACTTTCAGTTACAAGCTTAATTTCATCACCAGGTTCCTTATCCTGCAGGAACTTGTTCCAACCATCTCGATTAATAATTTTTATATTATCTGCTTCAACAATTGCTCCATTCATTTGTGCTAAAATAGCAGGAGATTTATCAAATACTAAGACATTATAATTATCAATTTCGACACCCTTCAAGAGAATTTCTTTTGTTTTCGTACCCATGAAATAATCCCTTTCTCCTATTTTCATCTCAGTAAGATTAACTTTTGCAACCATCCCTCCTAGTAATACAGTCATAGGTCCTACATCCGCTCCTATCGTATCAATAGAATTAATCGGAACTTCATGGACTACATAGGAATTAAATAGATAGCCAGAAGCAGCAAACGACGAGAAGAAAAACAAAACATAAAGTACATAAAATATCAAAGCAAAAACGAGATTCGCAAAAACCCCTGCCCCGAGAACAGTCATCTGCTCTGATTTTTTCTTTGAGTTAAAACTTTTTTCTCCCTGTTCGACGAATGCTCCCAAAATTGGACCGAGAAAAACCAAACCCGTAGTTTTAATCTTAATCTTAAACAACCTCATAAAAATACCATGAGAAAATTCATGAACAATTGCAACAATCGCCAAGGCCACAATAAAATAAGTAAAATAAAATGGCGGGAAAAGACTTTCCATACCAAACAGCTTCGGAAAATAAGGAATCAATGGAGCAATCGGAGGAGCTTTAATAATTTTTGTAATCTCTGGATTCATAATATAAATCGAAAGCGTTTGTCCCAACATCCACATCATCATACCCATCAATAAAGTACTGACGGCAATAACAATATATTTCAATCCGTGCAAAAACTTCTTAAAATTGTCCCCAACATAATTAATAGCATTAATTCCAAACTGGGTTCGATACATGAAAATAATCCCCTCACGACTTAAATTCTTTTTCCGAGAAGAAATAAACCAAGCTACAAACACACTAAACAAAATCATGAACCCCACATCATAAACCCAAAAACTCACCATATTAAAATACAATATTGACAGTTTATATAACTACTGTAAATTTTATTCTTCACAATTCAAACAAAACCCTACTTCTTTCGAACAGGTCGGAAATCTCGTCCACCACATTTTCGACATCGAGCTTTCCCTGTCAAAATTTTCTGAGATTCAAGTTTCATTTTATGTTTACATTCCTTACACACAAAGGCATTTTTATACAACCTATTTTGTGCAGCCAAAACTTTTATTGCCATTACATTACCTTCCTAATTAATTTATCTCCTTCAACTTCCCAATATTCTACAACATCACCACTATTAATCGAGCCTTTCAAATCTTCTGGAATTACCAAATCATAGTTCTCAAAACTCTCGCTATCCATTATACTAGCACTATTCTCTGAAACAGATAATACCTGTGCCTGCCTTTTATTAATCATAGGAACTTCAAACCTGTCATGTCCAGGAACAACCATGACTTTCTTTTTTCCAGTCAAAATAGAAACAGCTTCAAACCGAACTTTTGCATGCCCATGTTTCCCAGTTTTAGAAACGTCCATTTTCTTAACTTGGTATACTCCGCCATCAATAATAAGATAAGTTCCAACACGCATTTCAGTTGAATCAATAACTTTAGATACCATCTGAAAAAATCTTTAGATTTTTGAGCAAGTGAGCAACGACTCACTTCACAATCTAATCTACTGCCTCAGAAAATTTAGGTATCATATTAGTCAGAAAAAAAAATCATTTATAAAACTTTGCACAATAAACTTATCTCACCAGAGATACCTACAGGGTAAAAACCAGGTTTTTAATCAATCCCACAATAAACTTAAAAACCTCTATTTCTCCAAACAATAATGACGCTAAAGAAAAACGATTTCATCGAGATTGAATTTACAGGAAATATCACTGGCACAGATGAAATCTTTGACACAAACATAAAAGCCGATGCTGAAAGGGCAGAATTGGATATCAAAGACATAAAACCATTTATCCTTTCAATAGGAAACCAGATGTTACCAAAAGGATTTGACGAAGATATCGAAGGGAAGGAAATAGAAAAATCTTATACTTTAGACCTTAATCCAGAAGATGCCTTTGGAAAACGAGATCCTAAGATGGTTAGAATGATTCCAACAAGACTTTTTCACGAACAAAAAATAGACCCCAAAAGAGGTATGCAACTTTCACTCGATGGACAACTAGTCCGAATTTTATCTAGCGACCGAGGAAGAACACTCGTTGATTTCAACAACCCCTTAGCTGGAAAAAAAATAACTTACAAATATAAAATAAATAAAACAATAACTGATGAGAAAGAAAAAATTGACGCACTCCAAGAATTTTTATTCAGGAAAAAATTCGAATTTGATAAAGAAGAGAAAATAATCAAATTCAAAATTGATAAAAAATTCGAACCATTCGTAAAAATGTTCGCACCAAAGTTTGAAGAAATCTTAGGATTAAATGTTGAATCTAAGATAATAGAAAAGAAATAGATTAAACTATCTAAGAACTTTTTTAACATCTTATAAAAAGTTATTTATTAGCTATCTACCCAACCCTACAAATTATTATAAACCCAAATTTGTTCCTTGATTAATGGAAAATATATTACATGGGGATGATGTTTCAATAGTACAATCTACTCCAAAATTTAATGCAAATTCCGAAATAGATCAAGAGCTAGAAGAAATTTTAAAGAAACAATCTGCGAGGATTAAAGTTGTTGGTGTAGGCGGTGCAGGAGGGAATACAATTTCTCGAATGAAAGAAATAGGGATCAAAGGTGGAGAAATTATCGCAGTAAATACTGACGCACAAGATTTACTCTACGCGAACGCAGACCAGAAAATATTAATTGGGAGAGAACTTTCAAAAGGTCTTGGTGCAGGCTCGAATCCACGAATAGGTGCAGAGGCCGCAAAAGAACAGCAACAAGAAATTAAAAAGAAATTAAAAAATGCAGATTTAGTTTTCATAACTTGTGGAATGGGGGGAGGAACCGGGACAGGAGCAGCTCCAGTCATCGCCGAAACTGCAAAGAAACAAGGAGCATTAGTAATCGGAGTCGTCACATTACCTTTTACAGTTGAAGGGGCTAAACGAATAGAGAACGCGATGGAAGGTCTTGAAAGAATGGAAGGAATCGTCGACACACTAATTGTAATCCCCAACGATAAATTACTCGACCTCGCCCCAGACTTACCCCTTCCAACGGCATTCAAAGTTGCCGATGAAATCCTAACAAACGCAGTAAAAGGAATCACCGAATTAGTAACAAGCTCGGGATTAGTAAACTTAGACTTCGCCGACATCAAAGCAATTATGGCAAACGGAGGAGTCTCCTTAATTGGTATGGGAGAATCGGACTCAAGCGACCGAGCAATGGAAGCTGTAGATAAAGCATTAAACAATCCTCTTTTAGATGTCGACATAAAAAATGCAAAAGGAGCACTAGTAAATATTATTGGAGGGACAGACTTATCATTAGAAGAGTACAAACAAATTATCCAAAAAATCGGAGAACAACTCTCCCCCGATGCGAAATTAATTTCAGGAGCACAAATTTCCAAAGACTTAGAAAAATCAATAAAAGTAATGGTGGTAGTTACAGGAGTTAAATCTCCCCAGATAACTGGCGAAAGACTCCCTATCGAAGTAGCTCGAAGAAAAGATATTGAAGGTGAACTTGGCATAGAATTTTTTGATGAATAAACTTAAAAACATCTATTCCCAAAAATCAATATGACGGCTAAAATCTTAAGGACATTATCATCCCAATACCATAAATATCTTCGAGTCTGCAAACTTCTAAAAAAGCCGACCATGGAGGAATTCAAAACTATCTCTAAAGTCACAACAATAGGTATTTTGGTTATCGGAGCTGTAGGGTTTGTAATTTCTATGCTAATTACAATGATGCTTTAATTGCGACAGAGTCCGAGAATGACGAGACTAGCTATAAAAATTTAGATCACGATTTCAAACCAAGAACAACATCTAAGAATTATTTAGTTAGGCTTTTTTATCTTATATTTTCTTTATAATTTATAGGTTATGGTAAATATTTGTATTAGTTTTAAGAGAAATGGTTTTGTGTGTAAGAAACTGATTATAACTGCTAAAAGATTTGCGATTATTTTGTATCAGGTTAAGATGGATTTTGATGGTTGGGGTTAAGTTTTAATTATTATCCCTATGTCAGGATTGTTATTATCATAGTTAAAACAATCATTATCCAAGTGTGTATCTTGCTTTCTTTTAAAACATCTCTAATTTCTCGTAATGCTTCATTGTCTGTTTCGCCCTCAGTATAAACTGCCATGATTTATTCACTATTTTAATACTTTAAAAATTTACTTGCCTAACTACTGGGTCGCAGTAGTTCGGCAAGTAATTAAATAATCTAATTCAATTAAATTTTTAATATAAAAACCAAGGGGCGTGTTGAAGAAATATTGCCTTATAAAAAAGTTATAAACTTACTATGGAAATTGTAAATTTGAAATAGGGTTTGGGGAAGGATTTTGATGATCACAATCTGAAGGTAGTTCTCTCCCAAGATACCCACTTGTATGGTCATCTGAGATAAACTTTCTAGTTTCCATATCTAAAATAAATTCATTATATTTATTGTCACCCAATGGCAAACTATGGACATCCTCTTCTGTCATTTTTAACATAGGAAAGAGAGTATTATGAACTGCGTTGTAAGTACTGGGTATGGCTATATCTTCTTTTATTATTGTACATCTTTGCTTTTCTGAAATTGTGCAATCAAAAGAAATATTATTAAATAGTTTTGTAGACCAAGATAAAATTGCCATCTCTCCAGGACCCAATTCATCAACAACAATCTTAAAGCCCGATTTGCCTTTGATATTAGCCTCGTTTTCTATCGTCAAAGAGCTATATTCTTCTAAAATGTAATTGTTGTCAAATAGACTTACATCAATTGAGATATCTTTCATAGTTTTATGGTTATCATTTCTAATAACTGTCAAATAAGCAGTACACTCTGAACAATTATTCAGAGGTACTGGATTAACACCTTCAAAAGAGATCGGTTTGTATATCCCATCTATTCGATAATTATATCCAATCCATATCATCCCCTTGTTACAACCAACTATAGCATGAACTCCCTTAACGTTACTCAAATTAGCCAACAGTTTGACTACATCTATGTCTCCGATATTTTGTGTACTGGAATGATAAATAGTTATGTCTTTTTGTGGAGTAACCAAATCTATAACGTAAGGAGATATGAGTGGAGAAAGAAACAACCCCGATATAAAAAAGACTATATCTCTTTTCCAATTTTTAGAAATAAAGGTGCCTATTTTTTTAATTACAAAATTTATCTGACCCTTTTCCATTATACAATAGGATTATTCTTTTTAATAAAACTATTTATTAGCTAATTTTTGAACTATTGGTCGTTCAACAAGTCTAAAAATCTTGCCCACTTTTATACTTTTGGAACTACTGGGTCGGGCGTAAGTTTTATAAATGAGGATTTTGTGAAAGAATTAGACGGCCATAGTAATTTGGTTACACCTGATCCCATTCCGAACTCAGAAGTTAAGCTTGTTACGTTCGTGCCTGTACTGTCTTTGATGGGAACGTACGAAGCTGTCTATTTATTTTCTAAAGATTTATAAGTTGAAGTTACTTTAATTAGTTATGGCGAATAGGTTAGCTTTGACGATTATTGTGAGTATAATTCTTACGATAATTCTTGTTTCGTTGGTGAATGTTGGGGCTTCAATAGTTCTTGAAAGACCTGATTATGATGATTTTTGTTTTATTGAACCTGCGCCCTTGACACAAGAGAAATGTGAAGAGGTTAATGGAACTTGGGTTGGAGAAGAGACTGGGCGTGAGGAGGGAGTTGTTACAAAAACTGGATTTTCTCGATGTGAGTTGGATTATAAGGAATGTAGAGATGAATATGAGAAGGTCGCTGGAGAGAATAATCAGTTGAGGTATTATCTTTTTGCAGGGATTGGATTTATTTTATTGTTGGTAGGTCTGTTTTCGGTAGAGAATATGTTTCAGATAACTGGTCTTGCGACGGGGGCGATTTTAGTTACTCAAGGGATTGTGACAAATTTAGAGAATAAGTATGTGGTTTTCTTCTCGCTGTTAGGAATTTTGGTAATCTTCGGGATGGTGGCTTGGAAGATTATTAGTAAATATAAATCTTAGAATTTTTTGAATTTATTAACTAACTCTAAAGTATCTGTTTGTCCTAGTAATTGTGCTCGGCAACAGTATCTCTTTAAACCTATTTCATCTAAAGCATCTTTTTGGGATTTTCCTTCTTCGACTAGCTTTTTGTATTTTAGGTATAGATGTGCGATTGGCTTTCCGCAACTGAAACATCTTATTGGAATTATCATGATGAGGTAGCGAAATTTATATTTATAAAACTTACTATATGGGTTTCTAATGTGTGGGGAGATAAGGGGGCAAATTTATATAGGAGATTTGTTTTGGCAAGGTATGAAAGAGGTTAGGAAAGAAGTTATTAGATTGCGGAATGTTTCTAAACATTATCCTATGGGTAAGGGTGTTGTTAAAGCGCTTAATCATTTAGATTTTAAAGTTTTTGAGGGAGAGTTTGTTGCTATTATGGGACCGAGTGGTTCGGGGAAATCGACGGCGATGAATCTTGTTGGGAGTTTGGATATGCCTACTTATGGGACTATTTATTTAGATGGGGGAGATATTTCAGAATTTAGTGAATCTAATTTGGCACAGGTTAGGGGGAAGAAGATTGGGTTTATTTTTCAATCGTTTAATTTGATTCCGAATTTGACTGTGAAGGAAAATGTGATGTTGCCTATGATGTTTCAGGGGACTAGTATTGAGGAGAGAGAGTATAAGGCGGATGAGCTTTTGAAGTTGGTTGAGTTGGGTGATAGGATGGAGCACTATCCTGGAGAGATTTCGGGGGGGCAGATGCAGAGGGTTGCGATTGCGCGAAGTTTGGCGAATGATCCTGAGGTTATTCTTGCAGATGAGCCGACGGGGAATTTGGATACGAAGACTGGAGCGATTGTTATGGAATTTTTGGAAAAATTAAACCGGCAAGGGAAGACTGTGATTATGGTGACGCACGAACCATATTTGGCTAAGAAGTATGCTGATATTGTTTATTGGTTGCTGGATGGGGAGTTAGATAAGGTAACAAAGAGGGTTGGGAAGAATTTTGTTGATGTTACTAAAGTGAAGAAGAAGGAAGCTAGGGAAAATGGATTTGGTAAAATTGGTAAGTCTTTGAGGGTGCGTTGAAATTAACCTTTAGTTACAGATATTTTTATATTAACTTTAAAATGGTAAATTAACCGAAAGGTATATAAAGAATGCTTCATTGGGATAGAATACTATGGTATCAGTATCAATGATGTATAATACAGCTAGGGGAATTTATAATATAGCTAAGGAAGTTGGTAATAAAATAAATAGTTTAACTATAATAAGTGGTGTATCTCTGGGAGTAAGTCTTTTAAATTATAATGCTAATAAGACAAATGGGGAGAATTTACAACCTGAAAATATAATATTTAAAAACAGAACACTTGAAAGTGTTACAAATAATGATAATATTGTATTTGCATAACTTGATTTATATAATGTAGTTAAAATAAAAAGGGATAAATTTTTAGTTTGAATCTTAAATTTAAATAATTAATACTTGTTAAAATTATTAAGCATAAGAAAAATCCAAAGAGGGGAAACATTATATTACTTTAAAATTTATTTGAGTTATTATTAATTGTAGAGTAGTTACAAACTAAAGATTTATAAATATGTTATTATTCTCAAAAGTGAAATGGCAAGGAGTTTATTAAGAATTGTAAATGATACAGGATCTTCAAAGGATGATCAACAATCAGATTATTTCAAAGAAGTAGGTTTATTTGATGTTGCAGATAAATATTTTCTTAGGGAGTTTTTAAGATTAGAAATGAATGCAAAATCCCATTATTTAGAAAACGAAGGATGGGAACTTTTAGTTGGTGACCTAAAGGAATATTCAAGACCAATAGAATATATGCAAGAACAACGAGATAAATTTCCAGAATTGGAAAAAAGTGTTAAAGATATGTTTGTTGATGGCACACTATCTAAAATGGAATTGGACCCTAAAACAATTAAATTATTTGGTGATTTGCCAACAGCTATATGGTGGATAATTGAGATGAAAACAAGAATGTATGAATTGGTTGTTACTTGTGCAAAACAGATTGCATCAAAAGAAGGCATAAACCCTATTGATGTTATTCAATCAAAGGCTGGTAGGAATGAAATTTATCGAAGAACATTTGTAAATGAAGAAAAGTTCAAAGAGTATAATAATATTCAAACAGAATTAAGGGGTGGTATGTTGGATGTTGCTTATGATATGGTGGAATCAATTGAACAAAAAAGTAAAAATATTCCCTTCGTTAGTTGGTTATTGGAAGGAGAAGAAATAAACAAAGTTCTAGGAAGGATTCCACCAAAAGATGTAGCAGGATTATTTTTTGAAAATGATGGTGTTTATTGGGCTACAAGGGCAGAAGAGATTTATGGTAATAAAATAGCAGGAAAGATTGGTGGTGGTGAAATATTAGAAATGAGTTATAATTATAAAGGAGTAGGAATAAATTATAGGAATAATAAGGGTGAATTGATGGATGTAATAGCGTGAGATGATTCTCTATAAATTTTCTTTTTCTATAAGTTGTATGAAAAAATTTAATTTTTCCCTTTTTGTCGCTTAAGGGCAAATTGAAACTAATATTGGGATTTAGATAATTTCGATTTCTCCTAGAAATTTTAGAGTTGAGAAATCGGAATTGGGGAAAATGGAGTGCTGGGCTCTCCGAAAATTCTTTGATATTGTAGTTTTTGAAATATAGTTATTAACTTTTAAGTGATAAAAGAATAAAGATTTATAAGGTATTGATTTATTTATTTCTGTATGGAATCACAATGTAAAAAATATGAGGATAAATATATTAATCCCTTGGTTTTTGGAACAATAATAGAATATACATCTCTACTCACTGGAATTTGTGCAGTTTATAAAGATGAAAAAGATTTTATAATCGCTATAGGAGCAGGAGCATGTCATTTAATTGGAAAAATGTTGCAAAGAGTTGGAGAGGAAGCAAACCATGTTGAAAGATTCAACAGGTTAGAAAAAACATTGGAATTAAAATTACGATTAAACGACTTGAAGGACTTGAGTGGAACGAAGTGACTTCGAAAGTTTTTTCTGAAAGAAAAAATTTGGGAAAATCCTGCAAAGCGGTACCGAGGCGAAGACGAGGCGTTTATATTATTCATTTTGTAATAATTATTACAAAAAGATTTAAATAATTAATTTATATTTTTATTAGTATGGTAGAAGATTTAATTCAAAGATTGAGAACTTGTTCTATAGAAGAAAGAAGAGCTGTTGCTATGGATTTAGCTCAAACTAGAAATGATGAAGCAGTTTCCGAATTAATTAGAATGGCTGAGGGTGGCATTTCTACACCTTCTTGTTTTGGTAGAGCTAAGTGGTATCATTTATCAAAATCTTTATTAAGTCTAGGGAATGTAGAGTTTAGTGGAAGGGATCAATTAGTAGCTGTTGAAGCACTTGGGAAAACGGAAAATAAGAAAGCATTAGATTATCTCAAAAAATTATCAACCCACAAAGAACCAGAAGAAATATTTGTACAGACAGATATAGGTGGTAATACTGGTAGTTATGGAAATATTAACACTGGTGAATATACTAACCCAAATTTTTTTAATGCTAAAGGTTACTTAAAAAATATATTGGATAATTCTCATTATAATTCTCATGATATACTTGAAGATGCTATTAGAGAATTGGAATCCATTGTTTAAAATGCCCTGCCTAATCCATAATTAATTCTTCTTTTTTATATCACTAGTGAGTCAACAAAAATTAAAATTAACATCGCGATTAAGAAAATTTAATTTCTCTCGCGAGTGGAACGGGTTGGCTAAAAGAGATTTTAACTTATTTTTATTTGAAAATTTTCTAAGGTGCAATTCTGTAAAGTGGCAGATTTTTCAAGCTTCAATTAAAAATATAAAGTCTCTTTTGGATAATATATTATGAATCTTGATTATTTAATTTTAGCTTTGAAAAATTTGAAGCATCGAGGGATTCGGTCGTGGCTGACTTTGTTGGGAATTTTTATTGGTGTTACGGCTGTTGTTTCTTTGATTAGTTTGGGAAATGGGCTGGAGACTGCTGTTGGTGCTCAGTTTGGAATTAGTTCTACAGAGGTTATTACTGTTCAGGCAGGAGGAGTTAATTCTTTTGGTGCACCTGGGAGTGGGGCTGTTAATCGGTTGACTAATGCTGATGTTCAGGCTATTGAAGGCTTATCTAGTGTGGATTTGGCTATTGGAAGAAATATAGAAACTTTTAAAATGGAATATAATGATGTTGTTGTTTTTAATGCTGGCGCTGGTTTCCATGAGGGAGAAAAGGGGAAATGGGATTATGAGATGCAGAATATCGAAGCAGAGAAGGGGCGACTTCTGCAGGCAGGAGATAGGAGAAAGGTTATCTTAGGATATAATTATATGTTTGAGGATAAAAGTGGATTTGAAAAGGCGGTGCAGATAGGTGATAAGATAAATTTAAATGATGTTTCTTTTAGGGTTGTTGGAATAATGAGTAAAAAAGGTAGTCTTATTATTGATAATATTATTGGGATAACTGTTAGTGATTTGGATAGTCTTGTGGATAATGAGGATTATGTTGATGTTATTTCTGTTAAGGTTAAACGAAGAGACTTAATGGATAGTGCGGCAGAGGATATTAAAAAACTGTTGAGAGATAGGAGGGATGTTGATAAGGGGGAAGAGGATTTTGAGGTTTCTACTCCCGAGGCTATGATGGAAACTGTGAATAGTGTGCTTGGAGGGGTTCAGGCTTTTGTTGTGATTATTGCTTCTATTTCTATTTTGGTTGGGGCTTTGGGAATTGTTAATACGATGACTACTTCTGTTTTAGAGAGGAGAAATGAGATTGGGATTATGAAGGCTATTGGTGCTAAGAATAGTCAGGTGTTTATGCAATTCTTTTTCGAGTCTGGAATGCTTGGTTTGGTAGGTGGCTTGGTAGGGATTATTTTTGGAACATTAGTAGGGGTTATTGGGATTTCCAGTATTAATAATTTTCTTGGGACTGAGCTTACTCCAATTGTTGATTTTGTTTTAATTGGTGGAGCGTTGGTTGGAAGTTTTGTAATTGGGGCTGTTGCAGGAATTGTGCCTGCTATGAATGCTGCTAAACAAAATCCTGTGGAGGCGTTGAGGGGATGAAAATGCTACGCATTTTCGGGAGTTCGGGGTTCGGACGCTTCGCTGGTTGGGGTTCGGAGGGAGATTTTGGTGTTGGGGTTCGGAGGGCAACTTTGTTGCCCGTTGGTGAATACAGAAAGGAGTTTGAATAATGAGAGATTATAAAAATTTAGAGGTTTGGAAAATTGGGAGAAAAGTTAATAAGGTAGTTTATAAATTGACTGGGAAGTTTGCTAAGGGTGAAATATTTGCTTTGGTTAATCAAATGAGAAGGGCTTCTATTAGTGTTATTTCTAATATTGGGGAGGGATGTAGTCGAGATTCAGATAAGGAGTTTATCTATTATTTAATAATTTCTATGGGAAGTGTTAAGGAATTGGAGTGTCAGTTTTATGCGGCTTTGGATGTTAGGTATATTAATGAAACTGAATTTGATGAGATTATGGAAGAGTTGGATAAGTTGGGGAGAAAGTTGGGAAAGTATATTAAATATTTGAAGGTGGAAAATGATAATTAATAAAGAGAGTGTAAAATATTCGTTGAATAATATTAAAAAAAACAAGGCTAGAAGTATTCTTACAGTGTTATCTATTTTTATTGGAATTGCTACTATTTTTATTTTTGTGAGTTATGGTTGGGGACTTTATGATTATATAGATGAATTTACTTCTTCGTCTTCTGCTGATAAATTAATGATTATGCCGAAAGGTGTTGGGATGCCTGGTTTGGATAATACCTTCAAGCTTTTGGATGATGATATACGGGTTATTGAAAATACGGCTGGAGTTTATGGGGCGACGGGAACATATATGGGTGTTGGAGAAATTGTGCAGGGTGATTCGAAGAAGTATGTTTTTGTTGCGAGTTATGATCCGGATTTACCGTTGATGATGGAACTTTCGGATGTTGAAATAGTTGAGGGAAGAGACCTTATGGTTGGTGAGTCTGGTAAGGTTGTGTTGGGTTATAATTATTTGATCAAGGACCGAATTTTTCCGAAAGCCTATTCTCTTAATAGTAAAATTAATGTGCAAGGGCAAGATTTGAGGATTATTGGTTTTTATGAAAAAATGGGGAATCCCCAGGATGATTCTAATATTTATGTTACTAATGATTTTATGTCTGAGCTTTATCCAGATACGGAGCTTTCTTATGGGATGGTTATTGCGCGTGTTGATAAGAATAATGTTGATGGCGTTGCTGATAGGGTTGAAGAAAAGTTGCGACAACATAGGGATTTGGATGAGGGAAAGGAGGATTTTAGTGTACAGTCTTATGCTGAACTTTTAGAATCATTTACAGTTGTTTTAGATATTGTTATTGGGTTTATTATTTTGATTGCTTTTATTTCTATTGTTGTGTCGGCAGTTAATACAGCGAATACAATGATTACCTCGGTGCTTGAGAGATTTAAGGAGATTGGGATTTTGAAATCTATTGGGGCTAGGAATTCGGAAATTTTTAAGATATTTTTATTTGAATCGGGGTTCCTTGGTTTTGTCGCTGGAGTGATTGGGGTTTTAGTTGGATGGGGTGCTACAGAGATTGGGGCGGATATTTTAGATAATTTAGGATATGGATTTTTGAGTCCTCATTACTCGTGGGTTTTATTTGTAGGATGTATTGCTTTCGCGACATTTACGGGTGCGATTTCCGGGATGATTCCAGCGTGGAGGGCTAGTAAAATTAATGCTGTGGATGCTTTAAGATATGAGTAGAATTATTTTTTCTTAGACTTTCTTCGATTATGGAAATATATAATTGCAGCTATTATTGCGACTCCCCAAAATATGTATGTCCAGATTGAAGTTGGCTTTTTATCATCTACTCTTTCTGTAAAGTATGATTTATCAAATGTTATTGTTTCTGTGTTTGTCCTTCGTGTGTTGATAGTATCTGAATAAATTATATTTATATTAATTTGTCCTTCGGATAATGTCGCTTCGAATTCGGCAGAGGTATATTCATTGGAATCTAAATCACCGACGACAATCCTATTTGATCCTTTTACTTTTATATTTTCTTGCTTCGGGATTTCAATGGTCAAAGCTTCAACGTCAGATTCTGCGATGTTTAAGACTTCTATTTCTAATTCGTGTGTTTGATAGTTGTAATCTTTTATGTGAACTTCAAAATTTGCTCTGGTGTCATCTACTTCTAGGTTGAATATTTGAGATAGTGGGGCATCTCCTTTATTTTGAATATTTACTTCTATAGGGTTTGCTCCGTCGAGGGCATCTTCGTGGATTCGAACTTTGTAAGGAATTAAGAGGTTTGATTCGTAATCTTTTACGTAATCTATTTTCCTGAATTTTTTTATACTTTCTTCTCCAGGGTCGAATCTTATAGGATAATCTTGAAGTAGGTTAAATGTTACATCGCTACAATCGGGGCTATCTAGTCCTTCAATTTGGAATACTATTTTTACATAATCTCCTGGAACTGCAGGGTAGGGATCTTGGTTCAATAGGCTGACACTTAAATCACACGCGTCTGCACTTATTAATGTTAGAGAGAGGACTAATAGTAATGACATCACAACTTTTTTCATATTTATTATTAGGGTTTTCGGTTTTTAAAAGTTTGTAAATAACTGCCTAAATATTTAAAAAGAGGGGTTGGTAGGAACTTGGAAGATGGTGAAGAAATGTATTTATTGTTCTGAAATTGTTGGCGGAGATTCTGTCGTCGATATGTGTCAGCGTTGTATGTATCAGGTTTGGGGAGAGAAGATGGCAAAGGCGATTGTTGCGGGGATGGAAGGTGAAAGAGATAAGGGAAATTTGGAATTGGGAAGGGTTAGTGAAGAAATTAAAACTCCTGAAAATATTGTAGGGGTTGCGAGACCAGTTATGGAGCCTGTTAATCAGAGAGAGTTTGAGATGTCTGAGAGTTTGATTGTTGATGCCCCTAAGGAAGATTCTAGTGAGTTAAAAGAAAGGGAATGTTTTGTGGAACAATCTTCGGTTGGAGAAGTTGAAGGTTTTATGAGATAGTTAGTTATTGTTTTTGAGGAATTTGAGAGTGAGTATTAAATCAAGAACGAAGTGGTTTAATATAATCAATTAATGGCAACATAATTCCCTGTTCGCTATCAACAGGTTTTCCATTCATTAATCTTTTATAATATTGAAGAGTATCGTAATTGATTGAATTTCCAACACCTGCATAATAAACTAATATTGTTTCTGAAATATCTCCTCTATCTATATCATTCTGAGTATGAGGGCTCATACCTACTTCTATAGGTGTTAATAGAGGAATATCCATTGCGATTATTTCTTCAATTTTCATAAACTTATTATTTGGATCTCTAGAATTTTCTTTCATAATAATAGTAACTCTTGAGTAGTATATAAAAATTTCGGTTTCTTCGGCTTTGTGTATAAAGTAGCTTCTGTGTAAAAAGTCTATTAGTGTTTTAAAGATAGATGAACCCTAAACTTAATACGATTAACTACTTCATTTGATATACTTCCTTCTGTCTTTCCACCAATACCTAAAACTTCTGCCCCTATTTTACCGCTTCCTTCTTTTTTAGAAACTACTGCCAAATCAAAATCAATACCTTCTCTAATATCATCATTTAAATAAAAATTAGCCTTATCACTTTTAGATTCAACTATTGCTTCAGTAACCTCTTTTAAGATTGTTTTAACGAATTCTTTTACTTCCATACCCTTAAATCATAAAACAAACTTAATAAGTATTTCTCTATGGAAAATATTAAAAATAAATATTTCATTAATATTATATGGTGTTTGATAATTCATATCCTATTCAAGTAAAAATAATAATAACTTGGAAAAAGAAATATAAAGGTGTAAAGGAAAAATTTGAAAATGATTTAAAGGCAGGGTGTAGTGTTTATTCTGGAAAGAAGAGAGACGGAATGCTTAAATATTTCAATATTGAGAAGGATTTCTATGATGAATACGATATAGTTGGTAAAACTCTAGGTATAGCATGTCAGCAGTCTTATATTTTAAAAGATAGATTAAGCGGTTCGTTAAGAACACAATTTAGTTTATTTAATAACCAACAAAATATTAAAAAAGAAATAGAACACATAAGGAAGATTCTTAATAAGACATTAAAAGAAGACTCCAAAACAGGATTTATGGCGATAGGAATTTGTTCGTGGGAAGAAAATTTCTCAATAAATGGGATGGTAGATTTCGAAAAAATTACTTTTCCCTTGGCACTTAAACAAAATTTATATTTATTTTTTGGATGGTTTATAGCTCCTGCAGTAAAAATTGCAAATATATACTCTACAACCCAAAAAAATTTAAATATAAGTGATGTTAATATCTCAACAGCAGTAGGAACTTTACAAAAAATAATGAATAATACTACAGAAATAGAGGTGATTGTTTCTATAACAATTATCACTTTATTTTATTTTTTAATTAGTATTATTAAATGGAGGCAAAATCAGAATGTTATTAGAATCTAAATGGATAGAAAAAATTAGACAATCATTAATTGGAAAAGGATATACGCAAATAGAGAGAGGTTTAGTAGTTTTTGGTGGAAAGGATAATGGAACTGTTGATTTAATGGCTACTAATACTGATAAAAAGGAATCTATAATTATAGAAATAAAGAATAACCCTATTGATTTATTGGATTTATCTCAATATATTAGATTAAAAAGAAACATAGAGGCTCATAAAGGAGATTTAGGAATTTTAAAATTTTATATAATCTCTTGCAGACAGGAAACAAGCGAGAGTATCAAGAAAATGGCAAAAGATAGGGGAATTATAATTGATAAAATTGAGAAATTCATTGAAAAGATAAATCTATAGATTTAACATATATACTAAATCACCTAAATTTATTTCTTCTTGTCCAACTTTGTCTATGTCCGAAATGGTTTTTAATTCAGCTTGGAAGAAAATGTATCATTACTTTATGTATAAGCATGAGAATTTTTTGAAGCATTACTATAAGCGTTCTAATGTCGAGACTTGCTTTCATATGATTAAAACTAAATTTAGAGACAATCTCCAAAGCAAAACACAGACTGCTCAGGTTAATAAATTGCTTTGTAAAATTCTGGCTCATAATATTCGTGTCGTTATTCAGGAAGTTAATGAGTTAGGGCTTAATAGTAAGTTTGTTGTTGAGGAATCTCAAAAACAATAGGTTTATATATAGCAGTGACTTAAAGTGACTATAGGTGACTTAAAGTGACTAAGCCAAAACCCAGTACAACAAAAATCGATGAGAAGCTTCTTGAAAGAATTAAAAAAGTAATCAAAATGGAAGATAAAAAAATTAGATATTCAAACACAAAACAATTTATAAATGTGGCAGTGCTTAAGCTTTTGGAGGTAGAAGAGGTAGTAAGATGAAATTACAAGATTATTTTAAAAGTTTTAATGAGAAATTTTCTTCATTAGATTTAATTGATAAAAATTGGTATAAAGATGAATTAAATATTACAGCTTTTTGTTCTAAAGCAAAAATAAAAGATTCAAGAGATAATTATTCTGAAGAGTGGTATAGAGCTAGGTTGGTTTGGAGCTTAGTTAATTCTGGTGCCTATAATAAAGAATATATCTGCGTAGAACTTAGTCAGCCAAAAGGAAACACCAAAACTCCACTTAGAGCAGATATAGTAGTTTTTAAAACAAAGAACTGGTTAAATGTTTATGAGAAAGCAAGGCAAAGCAAGGATTTTAGAGAATTAAACAAAAAGATGCTTGTTGTTTTCGAGGCGAAAAAGAGAGAAAGGGATAATGTACTTTCTGTTATTGAAAATCAGCTACATTCTATGATGGAAAAAAATACCTCAAAAGATAGAATTTTTGGGATTTATTTTGATAATAAAGAAGAAATTATTATTTTAAAAAAATTGGGAAATTCTGATTTAAGAAGATTTTATGAAGATAAAGAATTACGAGAAGAAGGTTTGCATGACATAAACGTTCAAAATAGAGACCAGTTAATTAATTTGCCTTCACAAAGGGATTTTATAGAGAATAATGAAAGTATCTCAAATTTGGAGAAACTAAAGTTTGATTCGTTGGATGTTATTGATGAAAGTACTTTTACTGAGACTATGAATATTTTAAAAAGGGAAAACGATAGAATAAGACCTAAAAGTCCCGTTAGAAGTTTAATTGTTGAATTTTTAACACTAAAAGTATTTGATGAAAAAAGGAGTAAAAAAGATAAATCGAATTTACAATTTTATATTTTACCTAGTGAAAAAAGAAGCGATGGATTAGCAGAAAAAACATTTAAAGAAAGAATAGACAAGTTATATCAGGATGCAAGAAAAAAATATAAAAATGTTTTATCGAAAGCCCTATTTAGTTATACTAATGATTTTAAATCTAGTGACTCTAATGATGAAAAATTTTTAATTGCTGTAATTGAAACCTTCCAGCAAAGAGCTATTCTAAAAGCAAAGAATGAAAGTTTCAATCAAATTATTTTTAATAACTTTGGAGAGGATAAGCAGAAAGTAGATAAGGGTCAGTTTTTTACTCCAATTCCTGTAGTTCAGAATATCATTAAATTACTAAATCCAATTAAAGGTGAAGACCTTTGTGACCCTTGTTGCGGAATTGCGGATTTTCCAGCAATAGGATTTAGGCATTCTTTCGAAGATAAAGTTGATGAATTTCCAGATGCAATAAATTTTTATGGATTCGATTTGGAAGATAGCAATTTAAAACTTGCAGAATTAAATCTTGTTTTAAATGGCGATGGCGATGCGACCCTTAAACAAATGGATTCTCTTTCTCAGAAGTTACTTGAAAATGGGGAAGTTATGAAAAATGGATATTTTACAATTAAAAATTTTAATCCAGAAACATGGGAGAACCTAAATGATAATAATAAAGAAATAAAGAAATATAAGATTATTGCCACAAACCCTCCTTTTGGGAAAGGAAGGGATTTAAAAATTAATAATGAAACAAGGAAATTTATGGAACTCTATGAAACATGGAAGATCAAAACTAATCTAAAACCTAATGGAGAGTTACCTAAATCTATGGATATGGGTGTATTGTTTTTAGAAAATTCTTATAAATTACTTGAAGATGGCGGGAGAATGGGAATAATTTTGTCTAATTCTATTGCCTCGATTAAAGAATGGGAGAATATCCGAAAATGGTTAATTGATAGAATGAGAATCGTAGCCTTGTTCGACCTTCCTTCAAATACTTTTGGGGAAACTGGTGTTGCTACAACAATAATTATTGCATATAAACCCAAGCTTGATGAAAAGAGCAAAATGCTTAGTCGTAATTATGAGGTATTTATAAAAGAAATTAAAAATATTGGGTATGAGGTTTCAAGAAGTAAGATAAAATCTATCCAATTCGTTCCCAATTTTATAATTGATGAAAAGACATTCGAAAAAACTAGTTGTCGTAATGAAGATTTTACAGAAATGAGGAAAGATTTTAAGGAGTTTTTAAAAAGACAAGAAGAAGAAATCAAAGAGGTATTTCATTTAAACAAGTTTGGCTAAAAATGAAAAATTATATATTAAATAAAAAAAGTATAAATATTTCAGAAATATTAGCTAGTGATAATTCACTAAGTGCATTTTCTTTTAGAGTTGTTCCATTAAAAAACGACAACTTTTTACCATTAAAAAATTTATTAATTGAAAATAAAAAAGGATTCGAACCAGGGCGTAAGAAATATATTAATTTTACAGAAAATTATTTCGTCAGAATCTCAGAACTTGATGATGTCAATTTTACATTTAATATCTCTCTTGAAACAAAGAGAATCATCCCTCCAAAAGAAAATAGAGTTCAAATGATAAAAGGGGATATTTGTTATCAGACTGCAAGTAATGTTGGAAACGTTTGTATTTATAATGATAAAAAGGCATATTTTAATAGTCATTTAAGAAAGATAAATTTTAAGAAAGATAAATTTTATATTTTTGCCTTATTGAAGTCACAATTTTGTAAAAACCAAGTAGAAGTTGGGGGTTCAATTAAGGGGGTA
>JAGLIS010000048.1 GCA_023142835.1 Candidatus Pacearchaeota archaeon
TTTTGTTGGAGTTAATTTGATTACAATTGTTTGGGTATCGTCTTCGTTTATTAAAAGTGATTGTGGTTCAATGCTTGTAATTTCTGCCCAACTTTCAAATTCAGTTACGGAGACTATAAAGTTATTATCGTCACCATTGTTTGTGATTGATGCAATGATTATTAGTTCTTCTCCAACTTCTGCTTCTGAGTTAAGAGCTGCAGTTATTGATGGTGCCACACCTTTACATGATAAAATTTCTAATAAGATTGAGAAATCGCTTCCTTCATCTTCTGAACTTTCTCCGTATGCACCCACTTCATCAAGTTCGTCTTTGTCTTTGTCATAGTCATAGTAAGTATAGATGTCTAATTCGTAGGAAGATTTATCGAGTTCTTCTGGAATTGTTATGAAGAATACTACTTCGTTTCCTTTTTTGTCTCTAAGATTATCTATAACAACTTTTTCCTTAATTCCTAGTTTTGAGTTTTCTAGAGTTACTAAAACTTTTTCTTCGTCGTCATCACCTAAGTTATATACCATAAACCTTACTTCAACATTTTTATCTCCGCAGGAAGCTAAAATATTATCTAAATCCTCTTTGACAATTACTGTTGCGTCATCGCTGGAAGTAATATCAAATTCAAAGTATGTTTCGTCGTCATCTGTAAAATCCTCTGATACTGATGCACATTCCGAGTCTTCGTTTTTCTCATCGTATGCTCTTACATATATTCTATATGTTCCTTCATCTAAATCGATTGGTAGTTCTTTAATTTTGAAAATTGCTATTTCTTCGTCGTCGTCATTGATTCTCCCTAAATCAATCTCATCATCATTTAAGTCCATTTTCCTTTTTGTGATTGTATTATCATCTTCATCCTTAATCATTATTTCTACTATTACATCGTTGATATTATCGTTTCCATTGTTTGCGACTTCTACTTCAATTTCTATTTCATCTAAGTATTCCCATTCATTGTCATCACCTTTTCCATTGTTATTAACTTCAAAAGAGGTTATTTCTAAGTCTCCTTGTTCTCCATTGAAATCGTCGCAGTATGTGTATCCTTCAGTTGTTGGAATGACAACAACATCAGTAATTGATGTTGAGAAACTTGATTCGTCATCTCTTTGCCCCGTATGGGAAGTAGCATTAATTACTACAGTTAACGAATTTCCTCCTTGATTTTCAAATCCAGTTATTGTTCCAGTTACAATTCTTGATTCGTCAATTGAGCCATTAAACTCTGTTTCATTTGGAATTGAAATAGTTCCGATTGTAGATGTGGAATCTTCAAAAGAAAAATTCATACTTTGTGAGGTTCCTGTATAAGTTAAATTTAATGTGAAAGTAAATGACCCTGCATCTTCCATAACACTTGTTGGTGCAGATACATCAGCAACAGTGAACACAGTAGAATTTGCAGCACTCACCATCCCTAAACTTAAAAGTAAAACTGCAAGAATTCCTAAAAATGTGTATGACTTTTGTACCATGTTGTAATTCTTGAGTTACGATGATTTATAAAGTTTTCTATTATTTAGAATATAGATAAGGTTTATAAATTTGGGAATCATGGTTTTTATATGGTAAGGTCGCAAGAAAATTTGGTGGGGGCGTATGCTTTTTTAGTCGGTGTAGTTCTGGCAGTTATCATTGGATTGTTTAATCAGTCGCTTGAATCTGCGGGAGTGTTGTTTTATTCGGCTTTAGTTATTATAGGGTTGATTGTTGGTTTTATGAATGTGGGCGATAAAAATTCCAGTACTTTCTTATTGGCAAGTTTGTCTTTGGTTATCGTCGGGGCGTTGGGGGCTGAACCCTTAAAGTATATTGCTTTGAATAACTATGTTGTGACTGCTTTGAGAAATGTGCTTGGTTCGTTGTTAGTTTTATTCGTGCCTGCGACAATTATTGTTGCATTGAAGACTGTTTTTTCGATAACGAAGATTTAATCGAAAACTAAATTTAATGGGGGTGAAAAAATGCAAAGTAAAATTAATGCTTATCTTGTTACGCTAATAGGAATTCTTTTAATATTGCCGTTAGCAGGAGTTACAGCTTTAGGAACTTTAATGGAAGGTATTATTGGATGGGTTATTGCTATAATTGTTTTGATTATAGGAATTGTTGGAATTGTAAAAAATTCTAAATAAATTCAGATATATCGGATAAGTTAATTATTTTTGAATCGTCTCTGGCTAAACCATAGCAAGCAGTGTTTATCCAGATTTCGATTTGAGGGAAGTTTTCGAATTCGGCGGTGTTGATATTATCTGCTTCGAAAACGTAAACTTTTTTGTTAAGTTTTTTTATTTTGTCTTTTATTGTGTGGATTGATTTTTGACGTTGTCCATATTTTGTTGAGATTAAAAGTCCTATGTTATTGGCTGCGAGGAATTTTATTTTTTTGATTTGTATTTTTTTATTATGTGTATCAATTTCTTCTTGTTCGATTTTCTCGAGGCTTTTTGTTGTGAAGATATAAATTTCTTTTTGGAGTTGGATTGCGTTGTTTATTGCGTGGAATTTCCCGTCGGTGATTAAGAGTAATGTATCTGCCGATTTGTCAAATGCTGAAGAGTTGCAACCGAGGATATGTCCTTTGTGGTACGCTCCTTTTTTTATTATGACTTTTTTGCCTTTTGATTCTAGGTATGATTTTACTTGAGGGATTAGATCTATATATTGGACTGTGGCTGCGAGAGAGATGGTTTTACCTTTGAGTTTATCTAATAATTTTAGATTTATGTCTGATTTTTTGAACTTTCGTTTTGTTTCTATGAATAATACCTTCGCTGATTTAGGTTTATTATTGGCTGGGGCACGCTGTATTTTCATAGATGTTTTAATAGATATAGGCTTTTAAGATTTTTGGCATTCTCGAGGAAAGCATGATAAGTATTTTGTAGGAATTTAAGGTAATTCTCCCTTTGTCTTGGGATTAATACTGCATTACCTCGGTTACCTGTACAGAAATTCATTGTTGGAAATGTTAAGGGTAAGGGGACTTCGATTAGATGTCCATGATATTTTCTAATATAATCAAAATAATCTCGGCTAATCCCTTCAGGAATATTATCTTTATCAAAATGTATTGCCCAATCTAAGTCCCCTCTTTGCTCATAAGAAACTGGGATATCGAAAGTTTCTTTTGCAATTCTCTCAATTAGTTTTTTATCTGAAAATTCTTTTTTATGTAATCTCAAATCAATTAAGCTTGTATAAAGCCTTTCGTTATTCTCATAAGTCTCGATTTTTAGTTGCTTCTTATTCCTTGGTGTTTCCTTATACCATCTTATAATCTGATTTTTTAGTATATTGGTCATAATTTTCTAGAAGAAATTTAGAATCGTTCGATTTCATCAGACTTGGGAATATTGGTAGGCTCTACTGCCCCTCTTTGAATTTCGAAAACTTTGGATGGTGTCGCAATTATTGTGTTTTCTCCAAACCCTGCGATTTTTCCCTCGAGTGCTTCGACAGTTTTTTTGATTTTAGAGATTGCTCTCTTTAACTCGATTACATCTTTGGATTTTAATACTTTGATATTAATAACTGCAATCGTGTAACCTTCTCGTAGAGCATTTAATACTGGGTTGATATCCTCGTAAGTATTTAGAACAAAGGTTTTGACGAAGATTTTCGATTCGGATTTCTCTTTTTCTAAATCAATTTCTATGAAATCTGAAGAAGATTCGCTTTCATTTTCAAACATTTTTTTAAATCGGTTGAATACCATATTATGATTTCATAAAATCAGTATTTAAATATTTATGTTGTCAAGAAAATAATTGGTTTATCCTTGGATCTTTTTCATGATTTCTTCACGAATTGTTTCTACAGTTTCTGAAAATTGTTTCTCTTGTTTATCGATGGATTCCATCCTTATGGCGATTAATTCTTTTTTCTTTTTCATATCTTTAAGGATTTCTTCTTTTGTACTTTTAATTATAACTTGGTTTCCGATAATTCGAGAAAGTTCTCCGTCGGTTTTTTCTACTTCAGCGATGATAAAATCTGTTTCGTTTGCTTCCATAGAAAATGAATTTTTCTGCATAAGAAGTTGCTGGAAATTTTGCTCCATCATTTGAAGTTCTTGTATTTTCCTCTGCGTTTCTTCATCTAAGTTTGCTAGAGGATTCACTGGTGCTTTTTGGTTTTCTTCTTCCATTTTAATCAGATTTAACCGTTTTCATTTTAGTTCTAGATTTGTAAAAAATTCTTGCGCCACATTTTGGACAGAGAAATCGTTTATTCAAATCTTCCGAATTTATTTTTGCGATACATGAAAAACATTTGTAGGTTGTCATTTTATTTTTTGTTTTTGAGAGTTTTTAAAATTAACTCTTTAGGATTATTTAATCTTTTAAGTGGAAAACGCCTCCAGCGAATTTTTTACCACATTTTGAACAGAGCCATATCGCTTTTTCTTGTCTTTTTGCTCTACCTTTGCAAAATGGACATTCTTGTCGAACTCTTTGTTTAGCTTCGACTGCTATTAGTTTCTTCTTTACTTTTCCGTATCCTGCGCCGAATCTTCCCGCGCTTCCGATTTTCTTCTTCTTTACTGCCATTTTATTTTAATATTATTTTGATTCCAAATCAGTCTTTATCTGAATGGGGCTGCCCGGATTTGAACCGGGGTCGTGAAGTCCCAAACCTCAAATCATACCAGGCTAGACCACAGCCCCCTGAATTTGATGTGTGATGATGATTAATAAAGTTATTCTTTCTTTTTCTCTTCCTTGGTTTCCTTAGCAGCCTTCTTCTCAGATTCTTTTGCTTTTTCTACTTCTTCTGCTGCTTGAACAGCTTCTTGTTTTGTGGCTATTTGAGCGAAGAACTCATCTAATTCTATTCTCTTATCAGGATTGACATCTGTTTTCTGTGCTTCGATTTCTTCTTTGTATTTTCCTTCAGAGATTTCTTCTAAAATTTCTTTTGGTTCTTTGCTTTCGATTAGGACTCCTAATGCTTGACAAGTTCCTATAATGGATTTTAATGTTGAGATTAAATCATTTGAAAGCATGGAAGGGTGTTTTGATTTTGCTATGGAAATAACTTGTTCAATTGCAAAGTTTCCTACTCTTTGTTTCATTCGGGCTCCTGAAGCTTTCTCTATTTTGAGTTCTTTTTTTATTAATTCTGATGTTGGAGGAGATAAAACTTTTATGGAGAATTCTTTTGTTTTTGGATCTACGGTTAAGTGAACTGGAACTGTGACTCCTTTGAATTCTGAAGTTGCTTCGTTCACGTCGGAGATGACTTGTCCCATATTTATTCCCATAGGGCCTAGCTGTTGAGCAACTGCTGGACCTGGACTCATATTTCCACCTTCAACAAGTAATTTTATTAGTGCCATTTTATTTTTTTGAAGAGTTCCTTTAAAAAACTATTGAAGAATTAATCTTCTTCTAATTCCTCCCGTCTTATTACTCTGATATTGTCTAATTTAACTGTAACAGGGATTGGAACTACTGCACTTAGTAGGGATACGACACATTCTCCTTTTGTTTTATCAACCCTTACTACTTTTGCTTTTTCATTTTTGAATGGCTCTGAAATAATTTCGATGATGTCGTTCTTTTCTATTTTAATGTCTGCTGCAACTGGCTCAAGCATTTGTCTAATCTCGCCATAGGTTACTGTTTTCCCAATAATTCCTCTTACATAAGGTAGATTAAATACTGCTTCTTCTGCGTGTTCTTTGTCGGGGGATTCTAAGAATACGTAACCTCGAAGTCCATGCGGTCTTGCAAGGGCATAGATTCCTATTTTCTTTTTCTTAACTTTGTCGGCAATCATCTCTAGTGCCTTGTCTTCTTTGTTTGTTGTAACTTTAATTACAAATATAAGGGATTCGAATTTTCGTGGAGGTTTTTCCTCTTTTTGTTCTTCCTGTTGTTTGGACTCTTCGGTATCTTGAATGTCTTCATTAGCTGATTCTAATTCTTCTTTTGAATCTTCTCCAGGAACTATTGATTGTTTTTTTGAACCTTTAATTTTTGGTGCAAAGACATCTTCATCAGCGTTACTACTATCGTCGTCTTCGAGATAATCGAACTCACTGTCATATCCTATTGCCATTATTTTTTGCTCCAGCTAATTCTTAAAAATCTAAGAATTAGATATTGATAATAGAAAATTTTGGTTTTTAAATATTTTGGTAGTGTTACATTGTTAAGTTAAAGGGATCTGTTTAAATATATCTAAATCATCTCTTTTTTATGGATTATTCTCTTAGAGATGGTAAGGGTGGGAGAGCAAACTCAATTAAGGAAATAAAGCTAAATGGGGTTACTATTGGAGTTTTCGCAGGTAGTAGAGGATGGAAACCCGAACACGATATTGTTATTAAGTATCAAGAAGATGGAAAAAGAGTAAGAACTCCTAAGCATATCCATTGGGTTATAGACATTTTGATTAAGAAAGAACATAATAGAGAACTCTAGTAACCAATTTTTCTTTTCACCCCTATGAATAATTACCTTCATAATTAAAAAAGGATATGTAATAAATCAACGCCCGAGACAGGACTTGAGGCC
>JAGLIS010000049.1 GCA_023142835.1 Candidatus Pacearchaeota archaeon
ACTAATGCAACAAGGGATATAAACCGCTAAGAATACCAAAAGTGAAATTAATAAAATAGTTAAGATATTTACTTCTACGCTAAATGCTAATATATAAAATAAGCTCGCAAAGATAGATAGGAAAACGTGAATTGAATGGCTAACTCTAAACATACAATAAATTCCTGCGAGAGACCCTATTAATGCTACACTTATGATTAAAATTGGGTTCGTAATTATTGGTAAATGAAAATGAGTGTGTAAGGAAAACAGGTTTCCTGTAGCCCAAGGAAAGAAGACATCACTTAAACTCCCAATAAGAATTGCTCCCGTAATTCCGACTAAAACTGTTTTTATAAGAGATTTTTTGTACTTCCAATAAATTGCCGAAGTCGCCATAGCCGAAACTAAGACATGTGCAGGATGTATAAATTCAAACAAAGTTGGGATGATAGCTAAAAAATATGTTTTGTCGATTGAATAAAAAGTCGCTACCAGAATTCCAGCCATCAGACTAGATATCAAGGTAAATGGTAGATGATTTTTTAATTCTCGCAAAATAGTATAATCTTTCTTAAATACCATTGAAATAAAAACATTCCACAATTTATAATATTATCGCTATGCTTGTACTTTAGACTGAGCATCAATACATATAGAATCTTCTTCGATTAACTCATTTATATCTTTAAATTTTCCCCTAAAATCTTTATCCTCGGAAATTTTTGTTGTTAAATATAACCAATTAATTAAATTTTTTATTGTGGAGATATTCTTGTCATAATGGTTAATTGCATTTTCGCTCATTTCTTTGTGTAGTTCTCTGTTTTGGTAAAGTGTAAGCATATATTCAGAAACCTTGTCGGTGTTAAAATTTTCTACCACGAAACCGTTAATGTTATCTTTGACTTGCAGTGGCAAACCTCCAGAATTGTATGTAATAACAGGTTTCATTTTCATTAGTGCTTCAGTTACTTTAACTTCGTAACCCTCTCGATGCGATAATTGAAGACTAACAAAAGATTTTCTTATTAATACATTTAATAGTTGATCTCTAAATGGAACTATTGCTACTTTAACATAATCTTTAATTTGAGAGTATTTTTCTTCATTAAGTTTATCTAAAACTTGATTATAAATCATTAATCCTTCTGGATCGTCATAAGCCCCATTTCCTGCAATAATAAGATTCGGAATCGAATCAGGATTTATCTTTTTAATCTTTTCAAAAAATGATTTGTATGCTTTAATTAAATCAAAAATACCTTTCGCAGGATCAAATCGAGCAACTTGGATAAAATACTCTTCTGAAGGATTCAAAGCTTTCTGCCCGGTTTTTTCTAACATTTCATTAAACAATTCAAAATAATAAGAAGTCGAATTATCATCTATATTTTTATTTAAGCCATCAAAGGAATCTGTAGTCGGAGGCATAAAGAGTACCTTGTCTTTATTAACATTTTTTGGAACGAAATTTTCTATTGGATGACTTGCAAACAAATCTATTTCTTTCAGGTTGTCATGTATAAAGTTCCAAGTATCGTGTTGGACTTTACATTTATCATTTATCAGCGAGGTGTCAAGTTGTGTGTGCGATCGATAAATAATTTTTGCATCAGGATTCACTTTTTTGATATGTTTTATAAGACCGCTTGGTTGAGGGTCATCAATCACAAAAACATTTAAACTTTTAAATAAATCTTCAAATGATTCCGCATTATTATTTGTCCAATCAGAATAATATTCTATATCCTTCGAAGTTAATCTGAATTCTTCATGATATAAACCGTGTAAAACATTATGAATTTTTTGCTTTGTTATTTTAAATACTTCTTCATTTCCCGAGACAACATACCAGCCAATATCTAGATTAAGAAGATTAGATAATCTTATGAGGGAATGCCTCATTAAAGCGACCCCTCCACCACTAACTGTAGAATTAAAAAAACCAACTTTAAGGTTCTTCTCTTTAAATTCCTTAGATAATTTATCCAACAATTCCACATGATTTTCAGACGAAGATTCTTTTATCTTATCTAAGCTAACTAAAAAATTATGGACATTGACTCTCCCAAAGGACGTCCCAATATTATCAGAATGGTCTTCATTAAAATTGGCTCTAACTTTTTGTATGATGTCTTCCTCCCCAAGTTTTTCAAAATCTTCAATAGAAACAAAATGAGGAACAATATCTAAGTTAAGCCATAAATACTCTGCAAGTTTTTCATCAAAATTATCACTAATGATTGCTAGAGCTCCAATCTTAGTATGATTTTTTTCAGCAAATGAATATATAATTTCGCAGATCTCTTTGGGAAAATAACTTCTACTAAGATTAAATCTTTCATTAGAGTTAGTTTGACCCCTAATTGAAATCTCTATACATCCATCTCTAATTTTTACAAATCCGTAAGATATTTTTTTCATAATCTAAATTGAATACATTTGTTTTTATATTTTATCTTTTATCTTAAAACAGCTTTTTTTGACTCTCACCTTCGATGATTTCTCGAATATTGACTTCAAACACGTTAAAAATGTTCTCGACTGCAGGTAATATTTGATTATTAAGATAATAGTCAAGGTTATACTTTGCTTTTTCATCTACTAAATAAACTCCCTCCCTAACTCGCTTACCTTTGTTCTCCCCGATAAAATATTCAATCAGCATCCCCACCGAAACGGGAATTCCTTTTGCTATCATTTTTTTAGCTGCGACAACATGAGGTCCTTCTGATAAATATTCTTCTAGCGGTCTCCTCAGTTGTGTCCTAATCATTAAATCTTTCAAATCAATTTTTCTATTTTTTAAATCCTCAACAACTTCCTTTAATAGTTCTAAGGATTTTTTTTCATCGCCATCATCTAAAATTTTCTTCAAAATTTGACTCTGTAAAGTCCTAGTTAATCTGCACCAATCACGCCGTACAGTTTCAAATCCCCGAATCTTAATCTTCCTTTTCTCATTGACTAAGGCATATTTCTTTTTAGCCCCTTTGCTTATCGTCCTCTTCGAAACAAATAAACCTCTAGCATAAAAATCCTCTAAGTCTAATTCCATAATTCCTGGAAGTTTTGAATTTATCTTTTTTAAAAAATCCATTATTTCTTTCTTATTTTTATCGCCTTGCAAAAATGCAATAGAATCTGTATCAGAATATATTATTTTATATCCTTCTTTCTGAATCAAGTCTATAGTATCTTTCGTAAATTTTCTTACAAATGCTAACGTTGAAGCGGCTGCCTCTCTGCAATAATATCTTGCCCCAAAAAATCCTAAGTAACCGTAAGATGCATTTGCCAGCAATTTGTAAGCATTAGATCTCGCTTTAGTGATTGGATTTTTATTTTCATTATATTCTTGTTTATATTTTTTTCTTTTGTCAACAACTTCTTTAAGCAGCGTCGGAGAGAATCCTTCTTCTTTCGTAAAATAAAATTTTCCTTTCTTTCCGTCTAATTCAAATTCAGGAGATTCATAAGAATTTTTTTCCTTTTCTTTCAGAAATGTAGATTTAGAAATATTAAATGAAGCTATGATACTTGCATGCATACTAGTAAAATCAAACATAACTAAATTTTCGTAAAGTCCGGGAACAGGTTCAAAAACGAATGCCCCTTCATATTTTCCTTTAGCTTTTCTCTCGTTTATCTCATCATACGTCGGTCTTTTTTCCGCGATTTCATTGAACCTATCTAAATTGTGAAGAAGATGATTCTCAACATGAGAAGACATCCTATCTCGCGTCACATCAAATAATGGTTCTTTTATAATCCTACTAAACTCAAATATATCTGGCCAAATTTTCTTAGCAAGTTTGTAAGTAATCATCGAGTCCTGTAAATTATAAGAAAAAAAATCACACCAGTCTTTGTCTTTCATGTTAGACAAACGATTAAAATCGAAATCTTCTTTTTTCTCACCTAAAAGTTCTCCTGCAACTTCGTTCAGCGATAATGTCTCTGATTGTAAGTATTGTGAAAAAACAGCGTCTATAAATCTAAATAAATCAAGATGAATAATTCCTGCGATTTTTCCTGAAGGGATTCTTCCTCGAGTAAAAGTCGGCCCCTTGCCATCAACACCAAGAGAAAGTTTTATTTTGTTTTTTTGGGATACCGCTTTTAAGTAAGGTAAATCAAATCCGTCGGAAAAATAACCAACTAAAATATCTGGATCATATTCATTAACTAATTCAGAAAATCTTTCGAGCATTGCTCCTTCATCTTTAAGGCATTCGACATAATCCTGTTTGTCTTCACATTTTTTCCAAGTTAATACTTTCCCCATACCTTCTCCATATAATGAAATCATCAAAACATTTCCTTTTCCGAGTTCAATGTTATCAGATTCTATATCGTATGCTAAAATTCGTGGTTCAAACTTTCTATCTTCTTTCAGGGAAGTAATCTTTTTAGCAATAATACAATTTTCCAAATCAAGTGCTTCAGAAATTCCTCCGAAATCCCTTATGTCCAGTATATCTCCCTCGACATCATACCATTTCAAAGGCTCGATATTTTTTTCCTTAATGTATTTAGAAATCAAGGAAATATCATATTCTCTTCTGAATTCAATTTCTTTTAAATCTCCAATAGCTGAAGCAATATCATGTGCGTCTTTGTGATTTGTCACGAAAACTCGGATGGCTTTAACTTTATTTCCTAGAAACTTTTTATCAGAAATTTCTGTTTTCAAAATCTTTGTAACTCTTGAAGCTTTTTTAACTTCCAATTTTTCAATCTTTTTTACGACTTCTTCGGCTTTGTCCTCATATCCTTTTTTTAATATAACCCAAAAATTTGGCTCATAGGAATCAATTACACAAATTTTCTTGCCTTTTCCTGTTCGACCAATTAGTCTAACATAGTTCTTTCCCTCAAAGTCAAAGTAATCATAATCGACAGGGACAAATTCAAATTTCATATTTGACATAGTGGAAACCTC
The DNA here is from genome assembly GCA_023142835.1 of Candidatus Pacearchaeota archaeon. GTDB lineage: Archaea > Nanobdellota > Nanobdellia > Pacearchaeales > GW2011-AR1 > JAGVXH01. The sequence goes on from JAGLIS010000049.1 coordinate 4,928, forward strand.
TTTATATATTTTTTGAAGAATATTGTAACCTAGGATGAACATAATCACTAGATAAATACGACAACCAAAATATTTATAAATTCCCTTTAAGAGAAGATATCATAGGTTAGTAAAAATTAATTTTTCAATATTAAAATGGAAAAAGATAATTACTATTGTGTTTGTTTTTCGGAAAATATTTTAGATATTCAAAGTTATAAGAAAACTCTTAAAGATAATCTCTATTTAATAAAAGCACAAACTAGAAATAAGGCGATAATTAAGCTGATATCTAATTATGAGGGGAAACTGGATAAAGACTCAATTTTATTTCGTCTCAAGAGTAAATTTGGTAATCTTTCAAAATTAACATTAAATTTAGACAAGATACCTCAGGCCTCTCTCCTTTATGATTTTTCAGGGGGTAGGAGAACAATAAAACTCCTAGGAACGGGTGGGCTTGCTAAAAAGATTGAAGAAGAATTTGGTTCACTAGTTAATGAGAAAGATTGTCTTGATATAGCTAAAGAATATCTAAATGAAAAGGTTAATAATCTTCGTAACCCTCGTACTGGATATAATGGGTGTACAAATATCGGAAATCATTCCGAGGAAGGAAATTGAATTCTCGGATTTGAAAGGGAAAGTCTTAGCGATAGATGCTTTTAATAGTCTTTATCAGTTCTTAACGACGATTCGACAACCTGATGGGGCTCCTTTGATGAATAAGCATGGGAAAATAACTTCTCATCTTTCTGGACTTTTTTATAGGAATATAAATCTTTTACAGGAAGGGGTAAAGCCAGTATACGTCTTTGATGGAAAATCTCCCGAGTTGAAACAGGCAGAGATTGAAAGAAGGAGGGAAGTAAAACGAGTTGCGGAACAAAAGTATGAGGAAGCGAAATCAAAGGAAGATATGGGTGAGATGAAAAAGTACGGGGGACGATTTGTAAAGATTACTGAGGAGATAATTGAGGAAAGTAAGGAACTCTTGGCGGCGATGGGGATTCCAGTGATTCAATCTCCCGGAGAAGGTGAGGCAGAGGCAGCGATATTGGCAAGAGCAAAAAAAGTTTGGGCAGCTGCATCTCAAGATTACGACGCAATACTTTATGGAGCTCCATATCTTATTCGAAATTTGACCTCGGCACGACGACGAAAGACTGCTGCAGGAATTTATGTTGATATTAAATTAGAACTAATTGAGTTTCAAGACGTTCTTAATAAGTTGCAGATAGATAAAGACCAGCTTATTTGTCTAGCAATCCTCGTGGGAACAGATTATAATCCTGGAGGAATAAAAGGTCTCGGTCAAAAACGTGCATTAGAAATTGTCCAGAAATATATATACCCTGTGGAAATTTTTAAGCATGTTCAAAAAGATGATAGATATAATTTTATTTTTGACTGGCAAGAAATTTTCAGACAATTTCACGAATACGAATCGTCATATAATGAAGAAATTGAATTTAAAAAAATCAATGAAGAAAAGGTAAGGGAAATTCTTCTCTCAAATGATTTTTCAGAAAATAGAATAGATTCAGGATTACAAAGATTGGAAAAAATAGAGGAAGGGAAAAAACAAAAAGGGTTGGGAGATTTTTTTTAGTTGTTGTCTTGGAAAGTCTAAGAAGAATATTAGGGCTGAATTGCACTAGTAACAATTTTCTCAAGAACTTCACGATTGAGTGCGGTTTCTGTTGTTGCTTTTTCTTCTTTTTTCTTATCTATTCCTTTTTTAATAGCTAGTAAAACTTGTGGTGCATACCTTAATAATACTATGAATATTAATACAGTAACTATTGCAATAATGATTGCAATAGCAAATCCCCAAGGTAAAATATAATTCCAGAAAATATCCCACAATCCATAAACAAAATTAGATAACTTTACAAAAACTTTCGTAATAAGGAGGATAATAAATATTGCAGACCCTAAAAGGTTTGCCCAGCTGAATTCAAAAAAACCCATTTTTTGACCTAGAGACTCAAATATGCCAAAAGTCGCATTAGCATTAAGTATTAATGTAATAAAAAAAATTAATAAAATATAAAGATTAATAAAAAATAATAAACTAATAGATGGCACCATTCCAAAAACAATCTTTAACCATGACGCATTTTCTTCAAGCAATAAATTTATATCATCGATTCTCTTTTCGAAATCTGTTTCAAATGGTTTAAATTTATCATAATTAATTTTGCCCGTTTCACCATCAATAGGAATCTGACTAATAACTTCTTCAATTTTCTCTACATCTTGCTCACTGCCAATACTTGCATTCGGCTCTTCTAGAGCAACGACGAAACTAAATAAAAGCAAAAATAATAAACCAGTAATTATAATTTTTTTCATTCTAATCTTTTTAACGAATCCCTTTATTATACACTCATTCCAATCCATTACGCCAAATATCCCTCCAATACATATCCATTCATAATATTATTTCTTAGCTCTTTATTAACTTTTTCCAAAGATTCAAAAACAAAGACTTGAATTTTTCGCCCTAATTTTTTTTCAGATTTATCAATATTAATTTTCTTTTCAGATTTACTAAAAACAGCAATATCAATATCCGATTCTTTGGTTACTTCTAATTTCGAAAGAGAACCAAATAAAATAATAGAATTACTATATAACTCATCTCCTAAAAACCCAATCAACTCTTTCAATTTTTCACTCCAATATATACGAGACAAATCCCTCATGATTAAATTTTCCCTATTTACTCTAAATAACAAAAAACCTCTCTCTTCTCTTCTTTTAAGAAACCCCTCACTAACAAACTTATTAAGCATTTTTGAAGCCGTTGGAGGACTAACTCTAACTTCTCGAGAATATTCTCTAACCGAAAATTCTTTATAACAATCTTCGAAATAAAAACTTAAGTCATTAATTATCTTTAACATGTGTTAAATAAACTTAACAGTTATTTATAAATCTTTTGTTGGAGAAATATAAAGAAAGAGTTTTAAACATCCTATAGTTAAATATCCTATGAAAAGAGGAATTATTTTATTAGTTTTACTTGTTCTATTAACTAGTCCAGTAATTCTTGCTACCGAAGATGATATAATAACTCCTACGGATAACACCACGATTCCATCATCAGAAGATGCCATAAAACAAGTCAAAGAGGAATTAAGTGCATTAAGGGGTGGATTGGACGAGAACACAGAAAATATACTTGAGAGGGAAATTAATATACCTGACTTGCTCCAAACTCCTGTAAGGATAATTTTTGGATTAAAAGATGGATACACAATAACAATAGAGCGATTAATAGTTCTTTGTGCTATCTGGATAATGCTTTTTATCGTAATACGAGGTGCCCTAAAACTAACTCCCTTTCTTAATAAAGGGTACCAGAATATAATAGGATCAATAATTATAGTGATATTAATAGCACTAACAGGGATAATAGATATGCTTATTGAGATTTTCTTTGGTGCAAGAGATACTTTCAAATGGTTAGAAGCATTAGGACCTTTTAAGTTTATAATAGCATTAGTTTTAGCAATTTTAATAATAGGAATGGCACACTATGTTATGCATAAACTCGAGAAAAAAATATTTTTAATGAAAGCGGAAGATACAGGAGAAAATATTAGAGCAATATCTGAAATGGGAAAAACTATTTCAAAAAGTAATGAATTATAAAAAATAGTTAATATCCACAATACTACTTTTTGATTCATATAAAATCTTGAGCCAGGAAAAATTAAAACCCTGGCTCTTAAATTAAAAAATTATTTTAGACTTATTCCATTGCATCTATCTTTGCCCTAGCTTCTTTTATGTTCGTTGTAGTATTCGCATTAATTAATTCTCCTGCTCTTTCAATTGTAACAATCCTTTCTTTTGCAACCTCTCTTTTTACAAGCCCCATAATAGGTTTAACTGCGATAACAAGAAAGAGAGCAATCACAAACAATATCCAAGAAAGTCCGACACTTCCGGTAGGTGCATTTATAGCTCTAATTAATAAGAAAACTGTAAACGCAAACCACATTCCAACAACGACTAATTCATACATAACCCTTTCTTTAGGACTACCCTCTTTTCCAGCAATATCTGCTGTAAAAAAGATAAGTATTAAGAAAGGAACAGCCATACTCATGACAAAACCCATTCCAGAATATGCTCCCATTAATGCAAATATTTCTTCAGGAGTAACATAAGCCATGGAAAGAAATCCAACAACGATGGCAAAAGGCCATTTGATATATTCTTTATTATCTAGACCCGGAAATTTTTCAGAAATTCCATAGATCAACATAGAGACTAATGCCCAGAATAAATATTTCGCAATGTTCGCACTAAAATTTTTACCATCTTCCCAGTTGGTAAACCAATCCCCAATAGGATTATTCGCCGCCACAAACTGCATAGCGAACATAAACATAAACATAGCTAAAACACTAAACACTAAAAATCTTTTTTTATTTTTTTCCATATAACCTCCTTTCACTCTTTTAGTAATCATAGAATAAACAGAGACTTCTAATTTATAAATCTTCCCAAACCAATTCATCGAGAACAAGTAACTAATTTTTCATAACCGTCTTCATTTGCTTTTGTAATCTCTTTCTTATCTTTTTATACACATTTTCATCAACATACCCCTTTCTCATGTCATCCTCAAGATCCCCCAAATCTTTTCTTAACCTCCTCATATATCCTTCCCTATTTCCAACATCCAAGTCTTTTATTTCCTGTCTTACAATTAATCTTCTAATTGTTCCATCAAACAATAAAAATATCAAAGCGGCAACAGCACTACCCATATATATCCAAGATAACTCCCCAAGGTCATCATATCTCGCTCCCCAAATCCCTATAAAAATAACTATAAAAAATATCCAAAGCATCTTCCGAACTACTGCATTGTCATCAAAACTATGAACAAATTTAAAATAAATCAAAATAGGAATAACAGAACTAATTGTAACTCCGAGGACAGAATATGGAAGAAGTACGGTCTGGACTAGATTACTTTCACTCAAAAATCTCGTAGATAAAAGTGCTACTGATATGGAAATAATCCAGATAACTGCCCGATTACCCTTGAACACCTCCATCTCAGATGTGACAATATAAACAATCGCAAGTATGATAGCTAAAAATAAAATTCGCTCAAACAACATATCCCCGCTACCCCCAAGAATTGCAGAAAAAAATGGTCCAAACATTTGTTCGCTAGCATAGATTAACTGGTTCATCCCATACCCAAGCCCCGACGCTAAATCGTTTCCATAATATGATGCAGACACAAAGGAACTAACAAACAATGCAAACGACAACATAATAAGCAACTTTTTCATGCCTAATAAAAATTAAAGAAGTTTATAAAGTTTATTTATGGAGTGCGACTATCTGTTTATCAAATGCTTTCTCTCTTTTCTTAAGTTCTATTTCGTTGATTATTCCCTGGCTAAGCAACCCAGGTAATTTATTCTTTTCCTGTATAATTTCTTCTATGGCTTTCAGAGTTATTTTTACTCCAGCTTTTTCGACATGCATTTGCAACTTCCACTTTTGTATCGTTCCATCAAATGACAAAACCAAGAAAGCTAATCCTGCAGTTATAAGATATATGTAAGCAAAATCTCCAACCCTACTACTTTCAGTTCTCGAGTACCAAAGTCCGATAAAAACAACTATGAATAAAATCCAAGAAACCTTTCTTGAGGTTTTTTTAAAGTCTCCTACAATTAAGAAATATAACACAAACGGGATTGCTGCGGTCAGTGTAATACCTAATGCAGAATATGGTAACAAAACGGCTTTGACAATCTCTATGTCTCCGAACCATCTAACAGAAACAATAGACACGGCAATACTAACAGTCCACAACACCCACTGACTATTAGTATCATTAAAAAAGGTAATTTTCTCAAGCGACTTCCAGACAATCGCAAAAATAATTATTAGGAATAAAACCTTCGCAAGGAAAACTTCGCTACCACTAGCATCTCCAACGATTTGCTCAAGGAATGGTTGGAAAATATTATATGTGCCTTCAATTACTTCCCGTATATCTTCTGAGATACCTGCTGAAACAAATCCTACACCCATAAAAACAAGGACCATCCCTAAAATAAAAATTCCAAATTCTTTTTTCATATTAATTTAACATATTTATTATTTATAAACATTTAGTCCTTCCTATACCCAACAATCTTCCTCTTCTTTCCAACACCCTCGTAAATAGGAACTTCTTCTGCAACTTGCTTGTTATTCCCCTTACTATCCATTTTCAAAGAAATCACAACCCCTACAATAACTGCAATAATCCCAATACCTGAAACATAATTTCCTGCAATCCCTTCTAAGAATTTCAATTTCAAATCAATCATCCCAAAACCCAAAGCCATCACGGCAATCCCTGCAACAGATATAATATATCCAATCATCTTTTTCATTTTTTAATCACCATTTTTACAAAACGAAACATGAAGCTTCTTAGAAGCCACTTTTTCATATCAATTAAAGAGATACTTGATTTATAAAATTTGCCCTCCAAAAGTTTTATAAACCTTTTATTGTTTTTTTAATCATGAACAAATTTATCGGAATATTAATCGGATTAGTTTTCATTATAGTTCCAATCTATGCTTGGATTGTAAATTTCGCAGGATTTGGCACAGCAGCCCTATATCTTCTAAAAGGCGGTATTATTTGGGCATCGATATTAATTGGTGCACTTTCTTTAGTAATTGGATTAAATAGTCTTATAGAATAATTCATTTAAACCCTAGTTCTCAGTTTTGTATATGGATATGTTGTGCATTAAATGTAAGGGTAAGGGACTTTGTGGAAAACCGTGTAGAATTTTAAGCAAATTTATAGATAATGCTCCAAAACCAAAACTCCATTTCTCGGGAAAATCTGCACCAGAAATTTTTGTTGGAAGGATTGGTTATCCGTATGTTAACTCTGGAATTTTAGCTCCGTCGGAAAATGACAATATCTCAAATTTTGCGACGGCCGAAGAATGGTCTACAAATAATTTTTCCGTAGAAAATGTTCTTAGATTAAGGGGTCAATTAATTTATGGTAAAGCAAAAGCTCATATTAAAATAAACGATAAATTAAAACAAGTCACTAAAGAACTCGCCTTGTCTTCTAAACCAGTTTCAACAGAATTCTTCTTGAAGAAAAAACCTGTGATAGGATTTACCTCTGATTCAGTTTTCCGACCAATGACAAACCCTGCTCCAATTAAAAAAGTCGTCTTAGAAGAAAATCCCAAAGTATCTAAAAAAGTTGACTATCTTACTTCGGATTATGATGTTAATGCAACGACAGCCTTGGAGGAACTTTACAAATCAAATATCAAAGTTGATCATCTTCAAAAATTATTATCTATCGGGTTGCTCGGGACAAAGATAAAAAGGAAAATGGTTCCAACAAGATGGAGCATTACGGCTACTGACGATACGATTTCAAAACAACAACTTGAAAAAATTAGATACTATCCCGAAATCAATCAGATAACTTTATTCTCTGGAAACTTCGTCGGTAATTATGTTGAAGCGTTGATTCTTCCAGGGAAGTTTTCATTTGAAGCGATAGAAACATGGATAGCTGGAAATTTTTATGCTGAAGAAAAAACTCAAATAAGTCAAGACCACGAGGGATTTAATGGTCGGAAAAAATATGCATTTAATGTCACTGGAGGATATTATGCTATGCGACTTCCGACGACGGAATATTTGGAGAAAATAAAACGCCAAGCTAATGTTTTAATTTTTAGGGAAATTCGTCCAGAATACTATGCTCCCTTGGGAGTTGGAATCGTAAGAGAAACTACGAGAAGAGCGTTTGCTAATCAACCAAAATATTTCGATAATGTTGAAGAAGCCATAGGGGACATTCAAACACGAATTAAAATTTCTATTAAGGAACTTAGAGAAAAATCTTGGGTGTTAAAAAATTATGGTAAGCAAAAAAATCTTAAGGAATTTTTTAATTAAAAAAACTTATTAAAACTCCTTCGATAATTCCTGCAACTAACAGCAAAGGAAATATAACAAACACAAAAAATCTTAGACCTTCCCCAAGATTATATTTTAGCTTACTATCTTTTCTAAATAACTCAATCCCGATTTTTAATCCAATACCTATTGAAAAAATTACGGCCGGCAACTCGAAAATCCCATGTGGAAAAAGTCGCCACATTACTAAAATTCCCCCATTAACTACAGCCTCTCTAGCTACAAATCCTAACAAGTAACCGTTAAAAATTCCTACTATCAAAGGAAAGATTCCAAATCCAATTCCTAAAGCCATTGCAAAAAAACTCGCTTTTATATTATTAAAAAAAATCATCCAGGCTAATTCTAATGCTGTTTTACCTTCGATCATGGCAGTCATTTTTACAATGAGATCAAAAATTCCTTCTCTGAAAAATATAGGAAAAGTAAAACCAATAATGAACAGCAAAGCAAAAATCGCCAAAGCAAAAACAATATGCCAACGACACTCATTAAAAAATTTCCAACATTTAGAATAGTTCATCTCAAAAAACTTTTTCTTCATCTTGCGAAATGATTACTAATCATTTTAGTTTTCTTAGGATATTTTCTTTTGAGATAAAATCCGTAACTGAGGCCGACGAGTAAACCTCCAAGATGTGCAACATTCCCTATTGGCAAACCTAGTCCAAGTGAAAGTACCCAAAGTACAACTATCAAAAATCCCATCGCAGCCCACATCGGCATCGGAATTATAAAAAAAACTAGAACTGGTAACTTAGGAGTCAAAACTGCGAGTAAACCTCCAAGACCAAAGATTGCACCAGAAGCACCGACGGCATAAACATTTAAATCAGTTCCAGTAGCTAACGCAATCAAAACGAAAAAAAATCCTGCAAAAATACCCGAAGCAAAATACAATCCTAAAAATCTTTTTTTACCGATTAATTTTTCAACAAAACCTCCAATGAACATTAATGAAATCATATTTACAAATAGATGTCCGAATCCAGCATGCATAAACATACTTGTTATAAAAGTCCACAAACCCTCGCCAGCAAGAATCGTTGAAGGTACCAATGCGATCAAAGAAATCGCTTTATTTGGATCCATAGAACTTTGCAAGATCAAAAATCCTACAAAGGCAACAACATTAGCAACAATAATTTTCCCAGTATATGTCGAAAGAATTCCTTGTGATTTCATAATTATTTTTTCTTCAAAAATTTATTTTTCAGTTTACTCGCTAAACTAACTTTCTTTTTGATAACTTCTTTCTTCGCTGAAGATTTTTTAATCACCTTCTTTTTGATAACTTTCTTAGGAATCACTTTTTTCTTAATAATCTTTTTCCCAACAGGAGTTTTCTTTTTCACTAAAACTTCTTTCTTAACAATTTTTTTAGTCTTATCCGCAATCTTCTTTCGAGCTGTAGCTCTTGCGACCTTTAATAATGATTTCTTCGCTTCGTTTTCTTTCGCTTCCTTCATATTTGCTCGGCTTCTCTTCTTTTGTTCTTTCTCTCGAACAGCCTCGAGCTGTCCATGAATTGTCTCTAATTCTTTTTCTGTTCGAGTTATTTTTGTCTTTGTATCTCGAATCGCCCCACTATTGTCAACCAATTCGTAAACTTCACTACATTCCTCACAAGTGAATCCGTGTTCTAGTGCCTTCTCTTCACCAACTTCAATTTCACATGGCTTGCAAATATAATACCTTTTTACTTCTCGGTTATTCAAAATTCCCTTCAAGTTTTCAATTTTTCGTATCAATGACTGTTCTAATCTCACTAGACACTTCTCAGTCTTCAATGTCCAGTAATAAATATACCACCCTTTTCGTTTGTCCTTCTTACGAATAAACGACACGAGTCCGTCGGCAGAAAGTCTATATAAAATATTTCGAACTTGATTTATAGTTAATTCCATTTTCTTCGCAATCAAAAATTCGTTAACATCTTTCTTCCCAAACAAAATACTCACAATCCGTCCAGTGTTCACACCTGCTAGTTCCTCGACGAGATCATGAAGAAGTTTAATCTGCATATTTAATAAAAATTATTGTCTTTTATATACCTTTCCACTATCTAATTTGGATTAAAAAAATTTCATACATTACAAGAATATTAGTAGAATATGTTTCTTAAAATTGAATTTCTTCGAATTAGTGTCACTTTGTAATTGCTATAAACCTATAAAAAAGAAACTTCCTAAATATTATTATGGGATGGTTTAGTAAAAAAGAGGAGATTCCTCAAATTGCGGCTGCGCCAATATTACCTGAGTTTCCGAAGGAAGATGAATCTGGAAAAAAAGGCCTACCCGAACTCCCTACATTTCCCAGCACTTCTAAGAGTGAAAATTTTAATCAAGCTATGGTAAAATCAGCAGTAGGAGATATACCTTCTTCAGGGGAAAATGAGGTGAACGTAAATTTTCCCGAAGGTTCTAACGTAGCAGGGATGCCACAAGAGGAATCTTTGATTCCTCCTAAGCTTCCTGAAGCAATCCCTGATGCTCCTAAGAAAACTCAGGTGTTTCCTAAAGCTGGGGAATACAAAACTGTTCAAGATCCTTTGTGGTATGCAGAAAAACATGAGTCTATCCCTGAAGTTCCTAAGAAAGTTCCTCAAGAATTTCCCGCGAAAGCTATCGAACCCAAAGTTATACCAGACCATAAACAAGTCGTAAAAAAAACTGAACCTATCTTCGTGAGAATTGACAAATTTCAATTAGCACAAAAGAATCTAGAACAAATCAAAGAAAGAGTAAAGGAAATTGAATCTATTCTTGGAAAAATAAAAGATATAAAATCACGAGAGGAAGCTGAACTTAATGGTTGGACTGAAGATGTCGAAAAGATTAAATCTCAATTATCTGAAATAGACTCGAGTGTTTTCGATCAACTTTAAATTCATGGTATCCAAAGACGAACTCTACATTTCTATAGCTCCAGAGGATTATAGAAAAACTAAATCAAATGTTCTCATCAGCCAAGCTGATTTACTTATTACACTTAAGAGATTACATAATCTAAAGGTTTTATCAAGACAAAAAAATGATTTTAAAAAAAGATTACACAAACTCTTGTCTTTGACTCTGTCAGGTATTGATTCTATTCAGGAAGAAATTCCTACTACTAAACTTCCAAAATCTGTGCAAAAAGAAGAACCCTCTAAATTAAAAGCTTCATTTCCGAAACGAGACGAAATAAATGATGAGCTAATATTAATACGAGAGAAACTTCGAGAACTAAATTCTTAAATCACTAAAGATATTTGTTGAGCAAAATCTTGATTTTTAAAATGGTTCCTAAATTTTTAAAAAGCCTTATCTCTTATTTAAAATATGAATCGTAAAGAACTTATTAAAAGTTATATTAATTTTTTCAAGTCGAAGAATCATGCAGAAATTAAGAACTCGTCACTTATTCCAGAGAATGATCCAACAGTTTTGTTTACTACGGCAGGTATGCAACCTCTAATTCCATTTCTGCTAGGCGAGGGGCATCCTCAGGGGAAAAGATTGGTAAATGTCCAGCGATGTATTCGAACTGGAGATATTGATGAGGTTGGAGACACAACACACCATACTTTTTTTGAAATGTTGGGAAACTGGTCATTAGGAGATTATTTCAAAAAAGATGCGATCGAATATTCGTTTGAATTTTTGACAAAGGTTTTGAAAATTCCTGTTGAGAGGTTGGCTGTTTCGGTTTTTGATGGAGATAAAAATTCACCTAGAGATGAAGAATCTAGGGAAGTGTGGAAATTTTTGGGTGTTCCCGAGGATAGAATAGCATTTTTGTCAAAAAAAGAAAATTGGTGGGGACCTGCAGGAAAAACTGGACCTTGTGGACCTGATACTGAGATGTTTTATTGGAAACCAAATAATAAACCTGTGCCTACAGTTTTTGATTGTGGGGATTCGAATTGGGTAGAAATCTTGAATGATGTTTTTATGGAATATAGTAAAGAGAATAATGGAAAATATAATGAAGCTAAGCAGAGAAATATTGATACTGGAATGGGGGTTGAGAGAATGATGGCAGTTTTAAATAGACTCGAAGACAATTATCTTTCAGATTGTTGGAAACCGATTATTGAGAAAATTGAAGAATTGTCGAATAAATCTTATGAAGGAAATGGAAAGGTAATGCGGATTATTGCAGATCATGTTAAGGCATCTGTGTTTATGATTGCGGACGGAGTAACTCCATCAAATACTGAACAAGGCTATGTTCTCCGACGACTAATCCGAAGAGCAATTCGTTTCGGTCGAGTTCTGGGAACTGAAAATTTTATAACAAAAGTTGCTGATGCAATATATCCAATATACGATGACTATCAGTTAGACGCAGAAAAAATAAATTTAGAATTAGCGAAAGAAGAAGAAAAATTTAATTTAACTCTAGAGAAGGGTTTGAAGATATTTGAAAAATATGCTAATTCGGGAATTAAAGAATTGTCGGGGGGAATAGCATTCTTGCTTTACCAATCCTATGGATTTCCGATTGAAATGATTAAAGAATTTGCAGATGAAAAAGGAATCAAGGTAGATGAAAAAGGATTTCATGAAGCTTTCCTTAAACATCAAAAGCTCTCGAGAACTGCATCTTCGGGGAAATTTAAATCTGGGCTAGCAGATAACTCCGAAGCAACAATGAAACTTCATACTGCTTGTCACTTGTTGAATGAAGCTTTAAGGATTGCTCTAGGTAGAAAGGATATTTATCAGAAGGGTTCGAATATCACTCCGGAAAGATTGAGGTTTGATTTTAATTTTGATAGGGGGTTGACTCCCGAAGAAATTAAAGATGTTGAGAGTTTGGTTAATCAAAAGATTGGATCGGGTCTTCAGATTACTTGTGAGATTATGTCATTAAAAAAAGCTGGAGAGTGTGGGGCTCAAGGTGTTTTTGATTCAAAATATGGCGAGGATGTTAGAGTTTATTCTATTGGAGATTTTTCAAAAGAAATTTGTTCGGGGTCTCATGTAGAGAATACTTCAGAGCTTGGACAATTTAAGATTATTAAGGAACAATCATCAAGTGCTGGAGTTAGGAGAATTAAAGCTGTTTTAGAATAATCGAAATTGATTATTTCTTTCTTAAAAATTTCTCAATCTTATCTAATTTTTTGAGGATGTTTTCGATTTCTTTTTCGGATCTTCTATTAACTTTATAATCATATTCTATTTTTTTCCTATCTTTCTGGGATTGTCTGTTTTGGCTCATTAAAATTACTGGTGCTTGAATTGCAGCTAGACAAGATAAAATTAAATTCAATAAAATAAACGGGTAAGGATCCCAAACACTTATCCATGCATAAATATTAATGATTATCCAGATTCCTAAAAAAACTAAGAACGATAAAATAAATGTCCAACTTCCCGCCCACTTAGATAAACCATCTGCAGCCTTCTGACCAAATGAATCAGATTCGTGAACTTTTCTTTTAACTGGTATCACCTGTTCCATATCTTTTTTTAAGAAAAACCACTTTATATAACTAGCGTCCAGCAACTGCTTCTTTACAAAGGGGGTAGATTTTTAAATTAGTTGGATAGCTCGAAGTTCGTCCTCTCAGTCTCGAGGGCGTAAGTTTTAAAAGCCACTTTGTTCTTTTGATGTTAAGCTCTCGTAGTCTAGTGGCCAAGGATGCCGCCCTCTCAAGAGGTAGGAAGTTTTAGTCGATGAGATATTAAACTTCATGTCTGCTTGGACAACTACCAGAATCTCCTAAGAGATTTCATTGGAGAACGGCGGTG
>JAGLIS010000005.1 GCA_023142835.1 Candidatus Pacearchaeota archaeon
GTAGCCATACCGACGGCAATACCACTCGCACCATTCAAAAATAAATTCGGAATTCTCCCAGGAAGAACAACAGGTTCCTCTTTAGTATTAGAATAATTAGACATCATCTCAACAGTTTTTTTATCAACATCTAACAAAATTTCCTCGCTAATTTTCCCTAGCTTAGCCTCAGTATACCTATAAGCCGCAGCACTATCACCATCCATCGAACCAAAATTACCTTGCCCAATAACTAAAGGATATCTCAAAGACCAGCTCTGTGCCATACGGACCATCGCATCATAGATTGAAGCATCACCATGAGGATGGTACTGTCCCATTGTATCACCAACAATTGCCGCAGATTTTTTTGTTGGTTTATTATGATGAACTCCTGCCTCATTCATTGCCCAGACAATTCTCCGATGAACTGGTTTCAAACCATCTTCTGCTGAAGGTAAAGCCCGTGCTACAATTACAGACATAGCATAATTCAAATAAGCTTCACGCATCTCCGAAGATATTTCTGTATCAACTAATTCTTTCGCCTTCACTAACGATTTCATTTCCTCACGTTTTTTAATAAACTCCTCCGATTCTTTTTCTGCTTCGTCAAAATTTTCAATCTCTTTCACATTTCCATTTTCTATAATTCCTTCATTCATATTTTTACCTTCCCTTTTTTAGCTAAATTTATTTTATTGGTCACCACTATTGGAAAACCAATCGAAGTGAATCCACACTTACTACATTTCATTTGAGGAACTATTCCAAACAAGTTTCCAAGCCCAAACACATATTTCACATCGACAGATTTACACTTTGGGCAAAACATCACTTTAATTTCATCTTTCTTTACCATTATAAATCAATCTCCGCTTTGTCAGCATTCTCCTCGATAAATTGTTTCCTTGGAGCAACAGCATCACCCATCAAAAGACTAAAAGTTTCATCCGCTTCAACAGCATCTTCAATCGAAACTTGTTTCAATCGCCTCATCTTAGGGTTCATAGTGGTAGTCCACAATTGTTCATCATTCATTTCACCAAGACCTTTAAATCGACTGACATCACATTTACCTCCAAGCTCTTCTAACTTAATCTTAAGATCTTTATCATTATAAACATAATATTCTTTCATTCCTTTTTTTATTTTAAAAAATGGAGCAACCGCAACAAAAACATGCCCCCCTTCAATTAACTGAGGAAGATATCGATACATCATCGTCAATAAAAGTGCTTTAATATGCTGACCATCAACATCTGCATCAGCCATAAGTATAATTTTATTATACCTTAACTTACTAATATCAAAACTATCGCCCACTCCAGTTCCAACCGCAGTAATAATATTAGAAATTTGTTCCGAGCTCAAAGCCCTTGCAGGATTTGATTTCTCAACATTAAGAATCTTACCCCTCAATGGAAGAATCGCTTGGGTCTCTCTATCCCTACCCCCTTTTGCAGTTCCACCAGCAGAATCACCCTCGACAAGATATAATTCAGTTAACTCCTTTTTTCGACTAGAACAATCTGCTAGTTTTCCAGGTAAACCTGAACCAACACTTAAAGCATTTTTCCGACGAACCAAATCTTTAGCCCTCTTAGCTGCCTCTCTTGCTCTCAAGGCAGAAGTCGCTTTAAAGAGAATTGCCTTAGCAATAATAGGATTCTCCTCGAGAAAATCACTCAAAGCAGAATTAGCCATAGACTCAATAATTCCTTTAATATCTCCATTCCCTAATTTTGTTTTAGTCTGACCTTCAAACTGTGGCTCTGCCATCTTTAAAGAAATAATCGCAGTAATTCCTTCTCTAACATCATCCCCTGTCAACTTCTGCTCTTTCTTTAAAACCCCTTTCTTTGTCCCGTAATCATTAATCACTTTTGTCAAAGCAGATTTCAAACCAGCGACGTGCGTCCCGCCTTCAATAGTATTAATCGTATTAACAAATCCCTGTATATTCTCATTAAACGAATCCGAATACTGAATAGCAACTTCTGCAACAGTCCCGTTAGACTCTCTCTTAAAATAAATTGGCTTCTGGTGAATCGCAGTTCGCGTCTTATTCAACCATTTAACAAATTCAACCAAACCACCTTCATAATGAAAAACTTCTTTCCGTTCGTTCTCACCCCGCAAATCATTAAAAATAATTTTCAAACCTGCATTCAAAAAACAGGTCTCTCTAAATCTCGTAGCTAAAGTCTTATAATCAAAATCAACCGTCGAGAAAATCTCATTATCTGGGAAAAAAGTAACTATTGTTCCATGCTCGTTCGCATTAACCTTTCCAACAATTTCCATATCTGCCTTTGGCTCACCCTTTGAATAAGACTGGGCATAAACTTTCCCGTCTTTCATTACCTTAACTGTCATATCATTAGATAAAGCTGAAACAACTGAAATACCGACGCCGTGCAACCCTCCTGAAACTGCATAAGACTTATTATCAAATTTCCCCCCTGCGTGCAACTTCGTAACAATAATTTCCATCGCAGGTCTTTTGTAAACTGGATGGAGATCGACAGGCATACCTCTTCCATCGTCTTGAACAGTTACAGAATTATCCTTGTTTAAGGTAATATTTATTATAGAACAAACCCCTGCCATATGCTCGTCGACAGAATTATCCACAACTTCGTAAACAAGATGATGAAGACCATACTTATCAGTAGAACCAATATACATACTCGGTCTCTTCCTAACAGCTTTAAGACCTTCTAAGACAGTAATGTCCTTCGCTGAGTAATCTTTTTTAGTCATAATAAACCATTTAACACCCTTTATACAACAAAAAAACAACTATACTTTATAAACATTTGTATGTCAAAAATCAAATTTACCGTCGAGAAAATATAATTTACTTAAATAAAAACCTATTTCTTTTTACTATCTTTAACAACACTAGATTTCTTAATCCACTTAACTTTTTTAGTAAGTCGACCCATCTCAGAATTCTTTCGACATTTTGAAGAGCAGTAATATCTTACAGATCCATCTTTCTGAATGACTGTAGTTCCAAGAGGAAATTTATACGCATTTTTACAAAATGAACAAACAGGCATACTAATCTTTCCCACCCTTATTTATTCTTTTGAATAATCTCCGTGCTTCAATCTCTGTTTCTCTTAACATTAAAATATCTCTCTTCTTAATTGAACCAAGAACATTCCGCCTCATAGACTTCCCACGATTTTTACCTTGTAAAATCTTACACTTAACTTGAACAATTTCTCCCCTAGTTCCAGTTCTTCCAAGAGTAGCCTCGACAATCGCAGGAACCGCACCACCCTCAGTTAATTTTTCAGATCCTTTTGACCCACCTTGTTTCTTCTCTTGTTTCTTCTCTTGCTTCTTTTCCGGTTTCTTCTTCTCTTGTTTAGCCATTTTTATTTTTCCTCATGAAAATGATTTATCATAGAATAAATAATTATTAATTGATGGAATCAAGTTTAGCTTCGCCTTCTATAATTACTGCAACTGCTGCTGTAGGTCTATTGATTCCAACAGAGATTCCTAATTTCTCTCGTGAATCAGCTTCAACAAACTTAATACTTTTCTCCTTGCAAAGAATAGGTAAATGTTGCGTCAATTCCTTCGGGTCAACATCACTAGCGAAAACAACAAGTTTCGCGACGCCTCGCTCAACTGCTTTAGTAACTTCGTTCACACCCTTGTCAACTTTCCCGGTCTTTACCGCTTTCTCAACAACGTCATATACTGATACCATTTTATTTATATTTTATCCAAGAAGTCCCTCAGGATTTACCTTCATTGGTACAAATTATGTGGAAATTTGGTTTATAAAACTATCCTTTTAATAACCCTGTCCGAAAACGCATAAATTCTAATTTGCAAAAATAAAAAATCTTGAACCTCTCCAGACTTATTTATCTTAATATTTCTCTTTATATCGTAGAGAATAATATGCCAACCCAACTCTCTTTCTCTCATAAAATGTTTTTTGCTTCTCAGCGACGTTATTTGTGTTCCTTTCAATACAGAATTTACATTTTCAACAATGCTTCGCATTCCCTTATCCTCTAGAGGATTTTCCTTACATTGTCGTCGATAAAATCCTTTAGGTCTTTGGTTTTTGAATGCTCGTTTGTCCATCTTTCTGACGGGAGCAAAGAAATCAACCCGCCCAAACAGACTAACCTTATCAACATCCTACACATCCAGCCTGACAACTTTCTTCCCCTTCTTTCGCTACCTCGACACAATCATCATACATACCACCATTTCTCCCACATTCTTTCCATTCCACGCTACAACTTTTCACACAACTAAAATTTCCAAACCTACATTCGCCCAAACAAGAAAACCAGTCATCCCTACATTCACCACGAGCCTCTGATCTCTTATTACGACAGACCTTCTTTTCTATTTTCCACTCACCTCTACATTTTCCCTCACAAATCTGCTTCTCTTTCTTATTCATACAAACACTCTCAATATAAATCCCCACATTATTACTCTCATTACTCTCCTCGACAAAATCTTCAGAATCAACAACCGCAACTAAGTCATTAACCTCAACATTTTCCAGAACAAAATCAAAAACATAAATCTCACCCTCGCTCAAACTATCAATATAAACTCTCTTAAAATAATTGGAGCCAACAGAGTCATTCCTTGGGAAAAACAAGTCAACATAAAAACTAAATGCAGGAGAGTTTCCAATATTCCCTACGCTCACATTAATCAAATATCCAGTCCCATTTTCCTTAGCATCTAAGCCAACCTCCAAATCAGGAAGCACGGGTCTCTCAAAATCATAATAAGAAACCTCGTCACTAACTAAAACCTCACGATCAACATCAACTAAAACATCACCAAAAAACAATCGCACAATACCTATCACGTAAGGACCATCAGCACTCAAAAAATAAAGAAGCCCTCCGCCAATTCGCCCGTGAACAACCCCAAGCCCAACATCCAAATCAGTGCTCTCATTCAAACTCGCCAAATACCGCCCGTTAAAATCATAAAGCTCCGCCTCAACTCTGTAACTCCCCTCTTGCCGAACTTCAACTCCAAAATCAAACTCCAAATAATCAATCAAGTTATCATTATCTAAATCAACAAACTCCAAATCATAACTCTCAAAATAACTACCCTCGAGAAAATCCCGAAAATCATAAACCGAACTAACCATCTCCAAATCAACAAACTTCTCCCCAATCAAAACTCCAACAATATCATAAGCTCCATCATAATGGCTAGCTCCCAAAATCTCGCCATCAATTTTCAAAACAATATCATTAACCCCGACAACTAAATCCGCTTCACTCTCAACAAAAAAAGATTCGTTCTCATATTTTAGAAACACCGAAACATTTTCCCTAGTAGCGACGCTAGAATTAATCAAAACAACCAACTCAACATAATCATCATCGACGCTAGAATCGACCACATCTAAAACTTCATACCCAACATAAGAATAAATTCCAGTCATAAAATCCCCCTGCCGATAAACCAATGAACCCTCACTATCATAAATCCTTAAACTATAATCAAACTGATTCTTTCCCGAAAGATAACAGCTACTAATATTAACCCTAACATTCCCACCCGAAGAATCCAAATCAACCACGGTCTCTCCAGTTACCAACCCACCAACATCCTCTATATCAATATAAAAACTATAACTTCCCGAAACCACATCGACAACCTCGACGTCAAAAGACAACGCCCTTGAATCCAAAAAATCCGAAACACCCAAAACATTCAACTCCCTCCCGTCATAATCAAACGAATAAGAATCAATCAACTCCTCAATCGTCATAGCCTGAACAGAAAAAATCACAAATAAAAAAAAGAACATTCCAATTACAACAGACAAAACCTTCCAACTCTTTTCTCTTCCAATCCGTTTTATCTCTCGATTCATTTCTTATACCTCCTCCACAAATATGTCAATCCCCAACTTAGGAATGTGATTGCAATTACTGGAAGAATATAAACAAAAATTGTTCCCAATAGGAATATTGAAATATCAGAATCTCTCATACTCTCAATAATTTGTGACAAAAATAAAGGGAACAAATCTACTACGCCAATAATAATTTTAGTTTTAACATCGACAAAATAGAAAGAATGTATAGTATAAAATAAAATTGGAACAACAAAAAATATTCCTAATTCAACAATACCTCCAAAAATTCCATCAAAAGTCTGATAAGATAACCATACAAGATAAGTTAAAAAAATTATATTTAATGCGAGCGAATACTTCCATCTATATAATATATTATTAATA
The DNA here is from genome assembly GCA_023142835.1 of Candidatus Pacearchaeota archaeon. GTDB lineage: Archaea > Nanobdellota > Nanobdellia > Pacearchaeales > GW2011-AR1 > JAGVXH01. The sequence continues at coordinate 6,248 of JAGLIS010000005.1, forward strand.
CCCATTTTCTAAAAACCTCCTTATATCTTTTTTAACTTGATTATTACTTGGAAGTCCAGAGTGGCTTTCTTGATAAATGTTTAATTTATTCAGATTGCCAGAATTTATATTACTTGAAATTTGTTGGGCGTCTTCTTCTGTAACTATTCCATCATCCCGTTCATCACTATCATCACCAAATTCATTAAATAGCCCTCCCCATCCATAGATTATTTTTGATCTATCAATATTAAAATTCCCAGGTTGAGAATCCGTATTCAAAAGAATTGCATCATTATAATATTCCCAAAGATTCAAGGAAATTCGCTTAGTTGTTCCAGGTAGTCCTATATGTATAATTTTATGCGCAATGTCATCCCTATTCACATGCTCCAACCCCTTCTCCCTAAACTCCTCAACGCTGTCCGGATGTTTCCGAACCTGCTCAATTAAATAAGACTCTCCCTCAAAAGCCCCGGGACATCCGATCCCGACAAAACTATCGACAACCCGATTAGAATCACTCCCCTCCAAATCTACCATAACCCCATCAACAATCCCTGCATTAGCCTTTCCATTCTCCTGATAACTTTCCAAAGAACTAAGTGCAACCCGACACCCATTACTAAATCCAACATAATCCAAACTAACGACTCCACTATAATACTGAACCCCAGCAATCAAAGCCGGCCAATAATAATCAACCAAATCCTCGTAACTATAATCTGGACAATTCTCACAATCACTATTCGGTCCACCTGTAATCTCAATTTCCCAAACATCATACCCATCCTCAGCCAACTCCACAGCCAACCCATCCCCTCCACCTTCCCACATAGTCAAATCACTAAACAACCCGCCCGCCATAACAATCGGTCTCCCCTCGCTGTTAACAACATCCTTAAACTCATCGCTATAATCAGAACTAATATGTTTCATTCTCAAACTCGTCTCATCATTGGTAGTAAAAACTCGCTTTATCTCCAAATTTAAAATCCTTTTCCTCAAAACGCTATCAACAACATCCGCAAACCTAGGATCATCCTTTCTATAAACTCTAACATTCTCGTCGCTATGCAAATAATCAAAAACAGAAACCGCATCAATATCATCCCCAGCTAAATAAACATCACCCATATCTTCTCCTAAAGTTCTCTTATTCAAATACCTTTCCCTTTCTTCCATCAACCTCCGAACAGCGGCAACACTACCATCAATCTCATTCCCAAAAACATAAAGTCTCGGACCAACTGCAAAAACCCCCTGCTGAATCAAACCATTATACGGCAACCCTTCCCTCTTCCCCTCGAACCTAATCATCTCCTTATCTAAATAGTTCACACCAACACTCGCAGTTCGATACAATTTCTTCCCAACATAAATCTCCAAATCGGCATCCTCTTTCGAAACAACCCGAACGAAATCCCCAATATAATCCCCAATCACATCACCAACGGAGGAATATCCAACATCAATTTCTAAATAAACATTTAAGGGGTCGATAATAGTAAAATCCTTAATCATATTATTAGCAAAAAAATCCTCCTCTTCGAAATACTCCACAACAATATCTATCTTCTGACACCTGTCGAATTCATCCAAAAACGAAACAACCTCACTCTCTCCTGAAGAAACTGAAACACTCAGCGTCGGAAGCTGACTCTTCACGCCATCACAACTCTTAATCAAATTGACCTCAACATCCTCGCTCATTCCAACACTATGAACAAGAACATTCACCTGAATCATTTCACCAACCTTCTCAAAAACCAACTCGTCCTCATTCACAAAAATATCATTCCCAGAACGACACATATCACAAACAAAACTCATCGAATCAACGTCGCCAGAATAACTTAAGAGAGTTTCCTTGCTATCACAAATCGTAGTCTCATCCGAACACCTAACCTCAACATTCTGCATCGCATTACAATCTCCACTCACATCAAAACCCACAAACCCGTCGACATCGCTTACGTTCCCACTTCCCCCGTCGAGATAAGCATAAACACCCTCCATTAAATTTCCATCAGAATCACTAACATAAACCGCAATCTTTCCATCACACGATTTCTCGAGCATCGGCAAATAATCTGCATTACCAGATAATCTGCTAATATTATACGGACCATCACAAACAAAATTCATATCCGAATCGAAGCACCCTTCTTCCTCGCTGTCGTAGTCATCCCAGTAATTCCCACCTTCAGAGTCGTTCCAACTATTCACCTCCAAACTATAAGCACTCATATTATTCAATAGAAAACGATTTCCAAAAATCCTATTGCCCCAAACTTCATCTTGGAGATTAAGACCTTCTTCTAAATTATTTTCAAAAACATTATGGGAAATATTTGAATCAACGGTCTGCCTGAAATCCATCCCCTTGCTATTTCCTCTAAAAATATTATAAGAAATATCATGCTTGCTTGAATTATCAAGGCTCGGATAACGACTATAATCTCTCCCGAAGGATTTCAACCCCACGCCATTATCCTCTAAAGTATTGTCTCTCAAAACATTATAATTAGGTGCAAATCCCCAATAAGTAAAAAGGCTATGGAGATATATCCCATTCGCATAATTTTTAATGCTACAATTCCGAATCTCAATATTATCAAAGTGAGAATTATAAATCCCGTTTCCAGAATCCTCGCCAACCAGCGTCGCCCCGTTGCAATCCAAAACGATATTATGAGCACCAACTACAATTCCCGAGGAGAGATTGTAAATCCCATCACAAAAATCCTCACTGGAAGTCACACGCAATCCATTCACCAACGGCAAACAACTACAAGGAGGTCCAACCGCCCCATTAACATATTCATTACCAATCTCTCCATCTAAGCAATATTCATTTCCATTCGTAGCGACATAGGAAATCCCAGTACCATTAAACATATTCCCATAAACCAAGCTATCCCATACATCTCCTATAGATATCCCGTCATTAAGATTATTAACAAAACTATTCCAAAAAATATCTATATCGTTAACCTCAGTCTGAAGATTAACTCCCTCCTCTAAATTGTTCTCAAAAACATTCCAAGATATACTTGAAGAAATAGTCTCCCTAAAATCAATCCCCTTATTATTATTCCTAAAAACATTATTAGAAATATTATGGTTTTTTGACTGATAAGGATGGCGAAACCCAAGCACTGTTAATCCGACGTCGTTATCTTCCAAAACATTATCCAACAAAATATTCGAATCAGGAGTATAACCTGTTATACTATAAGAACTGCCAGTATAGCGATAATAAAAATAAATCCCATTAGAATAATTCTTAACGTTGCAATTTTTAATAGTAACCCGATCCGATTCTCGATTATAAATCCCGTTCCCAGAACCCTCGCCAATCAGCGTCGCTCCATTACAATCCAGTGTGACATCATTCGCTCCAATCGAAATCCCCGAAGGAAAATAATAAATTCCCTCATTAAAAACACTGTCATTAGTAACCGTGCAGCCATCTATAGGGTCAGAACCACATTCAACAGCAGAAACAAAACCAATCATGAACAAAAAAGAAATCCAAAACAAGCAAAATTTCTGTCCCATATAAAATCTTTTATAATAGAGTTTAAATAATTTTATTTTATCAGGATCACTGAAACATTAGGAGGAATAAAATCCTAACATCATCCTTTAGGATACACCTCGCGTGCACGAGATAATAATTCACTTCCAACTAACTTCAACATCATCCGTCCGCTCCCTCGGTGCAATATCAACTTTTTCCAAATCCTTTTCAAAAATTCCAGCCTTAAACATTTTTAATCCTAAATACCCAATCATCCCGGCATTATCAACTAGCAAACTTTTATCAGGACAAAAAAATTTCACGCCCCTTTCTTTACACATAATTTTACACATCTTTTGCAATCGAGAATTACAAGCAACCCCTCCACCAAGTAAAAGCTCTTTCTTTCCTGTATGCGCCAACGCCCTCTCCGTAGCCTCGACCAACATAGCAAAAATAATTTCTTGTATAGAGTAGCTTAAATCTCGTATATCAACTCCCTTATCCCGAAGATTCTTCAGCTTCGTTTGCAATCCAGAAAAAGCAACATCCATTCCCTTAATCGAATACGGTAACTCAATCAACTTATCTTTTGTCTTACACTCCTCTGCCAACTCCTGAATTTTTGGACCTCCTGGAAAACCTAATCCTGCATATCTCGCAAAAGTATCAATAAAATTTCCAACTCCTAAATCTAGAGTCTCACCAAAAACTCGATACTTCCCGGCTTCATAAGCAATTATCTGGGTATTCGCTCCTGACGCATAGAGCATAACAGGGTCCTTCGCACCGACGCTGTCACCAATCTCTAAGTGAGCAATACAATGATTAACACAAACCACAGGAACATTTAATCTCTCTGCTAATCTCTTTGAAAAATCCATTCCCTCTAACAAACAAGGTGCAAGTCCAGGGGCATTAGAAAACGCAATAACTTCAATTTCCTTCTCCTCCACTCCTGCATCATTCAAAGCCTTCTTAAAAACCTCATCCGCAACCCGACGATGATGTTTCCGAACCTCTAACGGAATCAATCCCCCCGTCTCAGTAACATAACTATCTTTAACATTGGACAGGATATCCCCTTCAAAATCTACAACAGCAACGCCAAAAGTATGCGCCGTCGACTCTATTCCTAAAATGTATTTATTCATAAACTAATAACGAAATTTAAATTTAAAAAATTAACTAAACACAAAATCAAATTAATATAAACTTTAGAGTAGTTACAAATAGAAAGATTTATAAACAATCCTGTTTTAAAATAAAAATGGAAAAAATAAAAGGATTAGCAAAAAGAATTTGTGAGCATCCAACAAAAACTTGTTTAACAATTGGAGCGGCATGGCTTATAGCAATAACTTCTTTAAATGATAATGTGCATTTTGGGTCTACAACATTATACAGTCCGCAAGGGAATCACTATATCTGGGGATTATTTCCTGAAACAAAAGTAGAGGGAAGAGATGGAGATGGAAAAGTTACAACAATTGGCGCTTTATTAGCAATAACTTATTTAGGAGAAAAGACTAAATTTGATGGAGATATAAATGGTTGGAGTTTTGGAAATACAAGAAATTATATAAGGAAAGAATCTGAGGTAAAAAATGTAATGGCTTATAGTTTAGTAGGTGCGGAGAATCATTTAGAAAAATCTCAAGTTGAAAATGTGGGAGCTTATGGTTCTATGGGTGGAAGAAATAAGTTAGATGAAGGAGTTCGAGTTAAGGGGAATATTGTTTCTAAAGGACTTTTTGCAGAAGGTCCGGATGGAGTGAAAATTTTTTCTAACTCAAAAATTGGACTAGAAAATTACGTTCATACAAATTTTACGAAAGACTGAAAAAAGAATGAATAAAACCTTTTCCTTACTATTCTGCAAATCCAAATTTAAAAAACTAACGAAGCACAAAATTATATATACTAAGACAACTTTTTAAAAATATGGTAATCGAAAAAGAAAAATCGTTCATTGATTATATTAAATTAGTTTCCCCTGGGACGCTATTAAGAACTGTAATTGATGATTTAGCCAGATCAGGACTTGGGGCCATGATAGTATTGGATAATAATGAACTCAACACTCAGAACATTTTCGAAGGAGGTTTCAAAATCAACAGTCGCTTTACTACACAAAAACTTTTCGAATTATGTAAAATGGACGGGGCAATTATTATCTCCCAAGATTTCAAACGAATCCTCTATGCAAATACATTAATGACTCCAGATAGCTCAATTCATTCGACCGAAACTGGGACAAGACACAAATCTGCAGAACGAACAGCAAGACAAGCTCACACTCTTGTCATCGCAGTCTCTGAAAGAAAAAAGAAAACAACATTATACTACAACCAGGCGCGATATCATTTAAAATCAACTGAAGAACTCATAAGAAGTCTCAGTTCAACACTCCACGTCCTCGAAAAACAAAAAGAAATACTAAACGAACAACTCAATAATTTAAATCTCCTAGAAATGTCTGAACTAGTCTCTATCAGCGACGTATGCCAAGTAATCCAAAAAACTGAAATGATATTAAAGATATCCGAATCAATAAAACGAAACTTTACAGAACTCGGACGGGAAGGGAATATCATGCAAATGAGATATCGTGAACTTATTCGGGGTGTCGAAAAAACTGAAAATGAAATTATCAGAGACTATGCAAGTTTATCGCTCAAACGGTCCAAGACATTACTTGCCAGTTTAACATTCGAAGGACTCCTAGATACAAAATCAATCGCAAGACTTATCCTAGAAAAACCAACCGAAGAAAGTATCTCGCCAAAAGGATTTAGATTCCTTGCACATCTAACACTCTCTGAAAAAGAAAACTCACTTATAGTAAAACAATTCCAGAATCTAGAGAACCTCCTCAAAGCAGATGTCTCTGAATTCGAGCAAATATTAAAAAATCGGGCAAACACGATAAAAGAAGAAATTACTAATCTCCGAGAACAAATTCTAAGTGGAAAGGTGATTTGCTAATGATCCTCTTGGAAGAACTCCAAAAAATACGCGATCATCTAGAAGCTTCGCAGAACCCTTTATTTTTCTTCGATAATGATGCAGATGGACTTTGTGCATTTTTAATTTTACAACGAGCAATCGGACGCGGACGAGGTGTTGCGATTAAATCATTTCCTGATCTCAAAGAACAATATTTAAAAAAAGTAGAAGAATTCAATCCTGACGCAATCTTCATAATAGATAAACCTGAAGTGAGTAAAGAATTCGTAGAAGGTGTAGAAGAAAGAGGTATACCAATAATTTGGATAGATCATCACGAGACAAAAACCCCTAAAGAATTAATTGAAAGAACCTATTATTTTAACTCGCTCCCTTCCGCAGAACCTACGACTTATATTGCACAGAAAATTTTTAACAGGCAAGAAGACATGTGGCTAGCGGTAATGGGCTGTATAGGTGATGCATATTTGCCTGACTTCGCAGAAAAATTTTCGGAACAAAATCCTGAATTATTCAACTACAAATTTTCAGCATTCGACACACTTCACTCAAGTGAAATCGGAAAAATGGTTCGGATGCTAAATTTCGGTTTAATGGATTCAATAACAAACGTCGTCAATTTAATCAAATACTTATCTAAGGCAAAAAACGCATACGACCTCTTAGAAGAAAACAAATATACTCAACAATTACATAAAAGATATTCACAATTAAATGAATTCTATAATAAACAAGTAAACAAAGCGGAAGCAAATTTCGATTCAGAATCTCCCGTTCTTTTTTTCTCTTATTCGGGAAACACTTCGATGTCCTCTGAAATTGCAAATAAACTTTACTATAATCATAAAGATAAATTAATCGTAGTTGCATTTAAGCGACCTGAAAAAATTAATATTTCTATCAGGGGGGAAAACGCACTCCAGATTACTCATAAAGCTATTCAAGATATAGAAGGAGCAACGGGTGGCGGACATGAAAATGCAACCGGCGCGATGGTTCCTGTAGATGATTTTGAAAAATTTAAAGAGAATATTAAGCAAATAATCTCTTAACGCAAATCTTTTAAACCCTCACTAATTATTATTAATATGGGTTTGGCTATACCAATCACGACTTACTAAGTATACTTAGTCATAACTCTAATTCTTTAAAATGTTATTAATTAAAGTTCCAGGTAAAAATGGTCTAGGAATGACCGAGGGTGTAGAGAATGCTCCGAACAAAATTTTAGAAGGGTATTCTAATATAAAAGAATTCGAACTTGATTATTCAAATATCGAAGAACAAGAAAAAATAATTTATCAAGAAGCTAAAAAAATAATAAATCAAAAACCATTTTTTATCGGAGGAGATCATTCGATAAGCTATCCGCTAGTTAAAAATTTCATCGAATCACATGAAAATTCTGGAATAATAGTTTTAGATGCACATCCAGATTTAGTGCCTCCAACACAAAATCCTACTCACGAAGAATGGCTCGCGGCAATAATTAAAGAAACACAGATAAAACCTGAAAATATCCTTTTAATCGGTGCAAGGAACATAGATCCTTCTGAAAAAGGATATCAGATAAAAACAATAGCAATCTCAGAACTCCCTAATTGTTCTGAAAAAATAAAAGAATTCTCACATAATAAAAATATTTATCTCTCGATAGACATAGACTTTTTTGATTCAAGTATTGCACCTGCTACAGGCTATCCTGAAAAAAATGGTTCTACAAAACAGCAGGGTTTAGATTTGATAAAAGACATAATTCAAACAAAAAGAGTTAGGGCAATAGATTTGGTAGAAGTTAATCCTACAAAACATGAAGCAGAAAAAACAATTTGTCTAGCTAGAGATATTATAAAAACATTTGAGGAGGCTAATTGGTAAATGAAAAAAGTTAAAGATTATAATTGGAAACCAAATATGACGGTTAAGGAATTAGTTAGAGCTTTTGGAAATTTGGGATACCAAGCTATAGAACTTTCTGAAGCTGAAAAAGTTGTTCTTAAGATGAAAAGAAATGGAGCTAAGATATTTTTAACATTCACATCAAATATGGTTACTTCCGGTCTAAGAGGATTTTTTGCACAACTATGTAAATTAAAAATTCCAAATATTTTAGTGACAACTTCTGGCTCAATTGAAGAAGATATTATGAAATCTCTGGGAGAAGAATTTGAAATTTCGAACTTTCATGCAGATGATACAGCCCTCCACGAAAAGGGGGAAAACCGTGTTGGAAACTTAATAATTCGTAATGAGTCATATATGAAATTTGAAGACTTGATGAAAGAATATCTTACTAAGGTATACCAAAAGGAGAAAAGAATTTCAACATCTAATTTAATTAAGGAGATTGGATTAATGATAAATGATGAAAATTCTATTTTATATCAAGCTGCAAGAAATGATATTCCTATATATTGTCCAGGAATAGCGGATTCTTCATTCGGATTTCAACTTTTCATGTTTCAACAAAAAAATCCTGATTTTATTGTCGATACAATTAAGGATATGGAAAGGATTACAACAGATTTATCATTTGATGATAAGAAGGGTTTAATATCTCTTGGAGGTTCAATCTCAAAACATTATGCTATTTTTGCAGCACTCCTTTCTGGAGGATTCGATTATGCGGTATACCTCACAACTTCCCATGCTTCTTCAGGTTCACTTTCTGGTGCAACGACTCAAGAAGCAAAGTCTTGGGGGAAATTAAAAGATGATGCAGAAGCAGCTACCGTAAATGGGGATGTTTGTATTACTTTTCCAATAATGATGACTTCAGTATTAGATAAAATGAAAGAAGAAGGATTGATAAAATGACTGATGCTTTCTTTACTGTTTCAAAATCAAAACTTATTGAACAGGTAAAAATTTTAGAAGATTTAAATTTAGAGATTTCATATTCTTATAAAACTAACAGAGTAATTGGAAATATTCTTCAAGATATTTGTCCAAATATGAGCTTCTCAATCCATGCAAGAGAAGAAATTGATATGATTAAAGATAAAGAAAAAATTTCGTTTTTTATACAGGCTGAATCTATAGAAGAATTGAAGGAGATTATTTCAAAGGGTGTTAAATCATTTGTGATAGACAATGAAGTTGATTTGGATAACCTCTTAGAAGCAATAGAAGAATTAGATATAAAGATAAATTTATCTCTTCGAATGAAATTTCAAGAACACAGGATAGGTACTGGAAAATATTTTGTCTACGGAATGTCTTCTAAAAGAGTAAATGAAATAATTTCTCTGATAAAAAACAATCCCTTAATAGAAAATCTCGGAATTCATATTCATCGAAAATCTCAGAATACATCTGAGTGGGAAATAAAAGAGGAACTCGAAGATTCTCTAGCGAAGGAGTCTTTAGAGAGAATCAACATTATCAATTTTGGAGGAGGTCTCCCAACGGAATATCGTGGGTATACTTCAAAAGTTTTCCCATATATTTTCCAAAAGATAATTCACGCAAAGACATTTCTTGGACAATACAATATAAGAACAATTCTTGAGCCCGGAAGATTTCTCGCTGCTCCTCCAATGAAGTTAATAACTGAGATAATCCAAATTCAAGATAGAAATATTATTATTAATACGACGGTCTATAATTGTTCTCTTGATAATATTCTAACAGGGACAAAAATGTTAGTTGAAGGGGAACTTTCAGAGGAGCAAGAAGGAAATTGTTATTTAATCAAAGGAAATTCTCCAACTAGAGATGATATATTTAGATATAATATTAAATTAAGGAATCCAAAAATTGGAGATAAGATAGTATTCCTTAATGCAGGAGCATATAATTATACTACTGATTTTTTTGGATATAAAAAACTAAAGACCAAAATTATAGATTAATTACCAAGCAATATTTTTAGGTTCTCGTAGCACATACTGAAAATCTTCTAGCAACTCATAAACCTCAATCGACGACTCAATTTGATCATCAAAATATCTAATTTGATATTCTCGCTCGTTATCCTCATTAAAAATCTCAACAATCATCTCTTTCATATCCTTATAATCTTGGAGTAAATAATGTTTATCCACTTTCATCTCTTTTCCATTTATCCAAACCTTATCACCTTCCTTCAACTCCGTAATCGGCTTAGATTGTTTAGTAATTGGTATAGCCATACTTTAGTTAATACTCTAGAATTTATAAAGATTTAGATAATTATTTTATCTTCCCCAAATTCTTACAGAATAGGGATACGGGCCATTAGGTAGTGATGAACAGCAAGTTACTCGACCACCCATACTTGCAGCTCTGTTGCCAGATACATAATTCATGCCAATACCAGCACTCGCATCATTTGAACTACATATAGCCTCATTGTTCCATTCCCAGCCCCACCTTACAGGAGTATTGGTAGAACAATGAAGATTAAATCCATATTTTTGATAGCCATTCTGAAAAGGAAAATTTGTTGTATCAAATTGTGTCCAAACATTTCCTAAGTCTTCCTCCGTTTGAAATCGTGTAAGTGCCGTTTGTGGAGTTGATAGATTTGCATACATTATATGATTTATACTTGGCCATGTAGCTCTAAGTTGGGTGATTTCTAGGGAGTTAAATGGTTTATATTTTGCGTTGGTATTATCAAGTGTGAGGTCATCTGCATTAAGGGTATTATTTGTAGTCCAATAGTTTTTATTATATTCGAAAGTATCATCGCTACCTGTTGCTTTCATCAACATCATCCACCCCCCGCCATCTGTAGTCATATCACAATAAACTGAAACTGTCTCTTCTCCAATAAGAATATCGTAAACTCCATCACCTATTGAACTTCCAGTATTAAGAATCTCTAAACATGACTCTTTAATAGTTTGATAATTGCTTCCTACTTCATAAACAACATCTGCAACATCAAGGATAACACCCTCGACAATATCAATTTTTGAAGTCACAGACCCTTCTTTTTCAGTATTACCGACGACGAAAATTGGTGCGACACTTACCGACCCTGGTTCACCATATTCACTTAAATTAAATGTGTAAACTTTACTCAGTCCCGAATCTGGTGCTGGAACTAAACTACTAAAACTCGAACCATTAACGGAAAAAATAATTTTAATACTTTCTATGACTTCATCATCAACATCTCGTTTAACCTGCACCATCGCGAGTTTCTTGTCGGCATCATAGGAAGTGTAACCTCCAGAACTCACGATACTGACCCTCCCTTCCAATCCGGAAAACGCTAAGTTCTGCTGAACCATCGGGATAATTGCGGTCCAAACAATTGCCACACCAGCGACGGTAATTAGGATTATTAAAACAGTTGCGACGATGGCGGAGATTCCTCTTTTGTTCATGATTTCTATTAGAAAATAAACTATATAAGTTTATTTAGTAATAACTTAATTTGCCCAACCATAAAAAATAATCAAAGTAATTATTACAACAAGAACTCCACCTACTGCAACACCATAATAAGGAATATAAAGCTCTCTCATTCTCTCAAATAAACCAAAAAACGCTAAAATAAAAATAAGAACAAATGCTGAAATCAATCCAGTAATTTTTTTAGCTACCATCTTAATAACTCTTCCCTGCATAAATAACCTCATTTGATTTCTTTCCACAAATCAAACATTTTCCGTTGGCTTTCTCTTTTTTGTCAGCACGGGTCCCCATAACACGGGCTTGTAATTCATTTTCTATAAACTTTGCACAGTTAGACCCATCTTTTTCAGAGGAACAAAACCCAAATCTTGCAATTCTTTTCGAATCTAAAACTTTCTTAATACTAATTTTATCTTTACAATCTACGACTTTTTCTTTGAAAAAATTATCAGCACGATCTAATAATCTAGAATCATATTCTGCACCGAGATTCTTAATTGATTCCACTAAATCTTTAACTTTAACTGAAATTTTTTCTTTTATATCTCTAATAAAAATAATAACTTCATCATTTTCTAATTCCTTTTCACCGATTTCAATTCTAAATGGAACACCTTTCATTTCCCAATAAAAAAATTTCTCCCCTGATCGTTTATCTGAGTCATCAATTCCTACATCAATATATTCTTTAGTTAAATTTTTTTGAATTTCTTTAACTTTCTCTTTAACTTTCCTTGATTCTTTACTATAAAACGGGACTATAACTACTTGTAACGGTGCGAGGGTATAAGGTAATACTAAACCATTATCGTCTCCATGTATGGAGATTATCGAGGCTAAAATTCTTGACATACAAGGACCATAGCAAGTTAACCACGGCGTTTTTTCTTTTTCACTCTCGTCAACAAATTTTACATTAAATGCTTTAACAAAATCTTGGCTAATCAAATGAGTAGATGGTTGCTGGATAATTTTTCCATCAGGTAAAATAGAATCACTTCCTATGGTATATTTTGCTCCAGGGAATTTATCCCATTGAGGTCTTTTCATAGGTAAAAATGGAACACCAAAAATTTTGTGCATAATTT
>JAGLIS010000050.1 GCA_023142835.1 Candidatus Pacearchaeota archaeon
GTGCAGGAGCTGACCGTATGCAGACTGGTATGAGCCAGTCCTTTGGGAAAAATATGGGTAGGGCAGCGTTTGTAAAACCCGGACAAACTATTTTTATTCTTGGAATTAAAAGTTCTAAGCAAGAAGTTAGAGCAAGAAATTTGATTCGAGCAGCGAAATCACGTCTACCTTGTAAGGTTACAACCAAGACAATTAGACTGCCATTATAATTTTATCACAAACCCTTATTAAGCCATATTCTTTTTACATCTCATGAAAACAGATAAGGTATTTTTTATCCTAGGACGTAATCCAGAACTTTCGCATGCAGAAATAATTGCATATATGCAATCCAGAAATCGGACATTCCGAGAGATATTATTTGAAGAAAATCTTTTAGTTTTAGAAACGAATGAGGATGAAAGGTTTGATATCCAAGAATTTGGAGGGATAATGAAACTCGGTAAAATAGTTTTTGAGGGTATCGAAACGGAATTGATAACTTATCTCCAGAAAGACGAACTTATTCCTGCAGATAAATTTTCTTACGCAACATTTGGAAATATCGAATCTGAACTTTTGAAAGAAAAATTTAAATCAGAAAAGAAAAAAGCAATACTCAAACATGGACGAAAAAGAATTAAATTCCAAGATGGAAAAAAACAAGAACTACCTAATGCCAACTTTAATATTTTTTATCATCAGCATAAAAACAAAATATATCTAGGGACAGCGACTCAGACTTACGATTCTAATCCAGTTAAAGAAAGAGATATGAACAAGCCTGTCCGAAGAGAACATCTCGCAATTTCCCCAAGACTTTCAAAAATCTTAATCAATTTATCAGAAGCAAAACCCCGCGATTTACTCTTAGACCCTTTTTGTGGTGTCGGCGGAATCCTCCAAGAAGCACTATTAAAGAATATTAACGTCTACGGCATAGATAAAGAAAAACAAGCGATAAAAGATGCAGAAGAGAATTTAAAATGGCTTACCGAAAAATACCAACTTAAATCAAAATATACCTTAGAAAATTTAGATTCAAGAAAGGCCCCAGATTTACAATTTAAGGCGATAGCTACAGAAACCCCTCTCGGAAAAATTCTAAGAAAAAAACCAAACGACAATGAAGCAAAAAATATTATCCAAAACTTCGAAGCTTATATCATCCCGATTCTCACGAGAATAAAAAAAATAAAAAAACCTAATGCAAAGATAGCAATGACACTTCCAGCAATTAGAACATTTAAAGTAGATGCCCAAAAGATAGCGAAAAAAACAGGACTCAAAATTACACTAAATCCAATTCTTGAATCAAGACCTGATCAGTTTATCTCTCGAACTTTTGTCGTTTTCCAATAAGTATGTTAATAGTTAATTCTCTTTAACTAATAAAAACATACAACAACATTTATATATTCCCCCTCCTAAATAATCCAATGGGTGAAAAAAATGTTGAATGGCTCTCAAACATTTCTAAAGGCGACATAAAACTTACAGGTGGAAAAGGTGCAAACCTCGGAGAAA
>JAGLIS010000051.1 GCA_023142835.1 Candidatus Pacearchaeota archaeon
AAACAAAAATAAAAGATCAAATTAGAGAAATTCTAAATAAAATTGACGTAGATGACACAGAAAAATTGGCAGAAAAAGCAAAGGAAATACGAGATATTATCATCAGCCAAGAAATGCCCGAAAATTTAAAAAATGAAATCCTTGAAGCATACGACCATTTCAATATAGATTTAGACGGGATGGGAAGTTCTCCAGGAGCATTAGCAATCTTAAAGTCATCACGAGAACCTGTATTCGTTTCAGTCAGAAGTTCAGCAACAGCAGAAGACCTAGGCGACGCAAGTTTCGCAGGACAACAAGAATCATTTATCAACGTCAAAGGAAACCCAGAACTAATCGAAAAAGTAAAACAATGTTTCGCTTCAATCTTCACCGCACGTTCATTATACTATCGTAAGAAAAAAGGTTTTGATGATTTCGTAGGAATAGCTGCAGTAGTCCAAAAAATGATAGATTCAGATAAATCAGGAGTAATGTTCTCGAGACATCCAGTAAAAAATAACGATGAAATTTTAATCGAAGCAGTATTCGGTCAAGGCGAAGGAATTGTTTCAGGAAAGATAAAACCTGACCAACATACAGTTACAAGAGACTTAGAAATAACTGATGAAAAAGTTTCAGAAAAAAAATTAGCAATAATCAGAACTTCTAGTGGACAAACAAAAACAATACAGCTAACCCCTGGAAAATCAGGACAAAGAGTTTTGAAGACTTATGAAATAAAACAACTTGCAGAATACGCAATCAAACTCGAAAACCATTATAAAAAACCCCAAGACATAGAGTTCGCAATCGAGGATGAAGATATCTATATATTACAAACAAGACCAATAACCACCTTGAAAGAGAATCAAGCGGAGACTGTAGAACTCGACGGACAAATTTTAACTCAAGGTTTAGCAGCATCGCCAGGAGTTGCTTCTGGAATTGTAAAAATAATTCATTCAATGGACGACTTAGGAAAAATAAAGCAAGGAGATATTTTAGTCACTACGATGACAAATCCTGACATGGTTGTATCAATGGAAAAGGCTGCAGCAATCGTGACATCAGAAGGAGGAGTAACCGCACACGCGGCAATTATTTCACGAGAAATGGGAATCCCTGCAGTAGTCGGAACCGAAGATTGTTTAGACAAATTAAAAGATGGAGATGAAATAACTGTGGATGGTTCAAATGGAAAAGTTTTCTCAGGAAGAGCCGAAAATAAAAAGATAGAAATTTTACCAATTGTCAAAACGAAAACAAAAATCAAAGTATTAGTAGACTTACCACAATTTGCAGAACGAGCAGCAAAAACAAAGGCTTATGGAATCGGGCTTGTTCGACTTGAGGGACTAATAGCAATGGGAAGGAAACATCCATTAGCCTATGAAAAAGAAAATAAGTTAGATGATTACAAAGCAATGTTAAAAGAAGGTCTAAATATAATTGCAGATACATTTATAGGAAAATCAATTTGGGTTCGGTCTTCAGATATTCGGAGTGATGAATATTCAAATCTCGAAGGTGCACCAAAAGAAATCGAAAAAAATCCTATGTTAGGAGATCATGGTATAAGATTCTCATTAAAGCATCCAGAAATATTTAAAGCAGAACTCGGAGCGATAAAAGAACTCGCAGACAAAGGTCATAAATTCGGAGTAATGTTCCCTCAAATTATTTCAGTAGAAGAGGTAAAACAAGCGAAAAAAATTTTTGATGAAATGCAAATAGATAATGTCCAGTTTGGAGTAATGATTGAAACACCTGCGGCAGCAATATTGATTAAAGATATTTGCAAGGAAGGAATCGACTTTATCTCATTCGGAACAAACGATTTAACACAATTTACTTTGGCAATCGATAGAGGAAACGAAGAAGTCCAAAATATCTATGACGAGACAAACTGGGCAGTCCTAAAACAAATCTCACGAGTAATAAGGGAATGCAAGAGCTGTGGAGTTGAAACTTCTATCTGCGGGCAAGCTGGCTCAAATAAGAAGATGGTAGAATTCTTAGTTAAACAAGGGATAGATTCAATTTCAGTAAATGCTGATGTAGCAAAAGAAATTTCAGAATTAGTAAAGAAACTTGAAGATGAGAAAGCTGGTGATTCGAAAGATGAAACGACAGTTTCGCAACCGTTGAAAGAAGAATCTCTAATAGAACCTATAGATAATAAAGAATCTATTGAAGATGAATTAGAAGAAAGAGAGACTTTGGAGCAAGAGAGGATAGAAGAGATTAAAAATCCTGAACCTATGATAGAAAATCTTGAAGAAGAACCTTCAGAAGACCAATCAAAAAAAGAAGATATATTTAATTAATGTAACTACTAATTAGACACAACAGTAGAAAGATTTATAAACTATTCTTACATAAATAAATTATGACATTAGATGAAATTTTAGGACAGTTAAATGAAAACGTAAAGAGGAAATCAAACGATGAAGATTCCTCGAAGATTTTTTATATAGCGAGTAATGAATTAGATAAACTTGAGAGAATAGACCCCAACACCGAAGAAGGTTTGACAAAATACAGGGAAATTACGGGAGAAGATCCAGCGTCAGTTTCTTTTGAAGGATTAGAATTTAGAAGAAAAGGTTATCTAACGACTGGACGAAAACATCTAGAGAAATATGTAGTCGAGAATTTCGGCAAGGTAGCAGATGAATTAAATGAGGAAGTCCTAGCCAATCTTTCTTATACTTGTTGTCTTGAAGGAGATTCAGCAGACAAAGAAATGACTGAATACAATTCAGTAAGAAGAACTGTGTCAGATGCAAGAGAAAAAATACAGAAAATAAAAGAAAATACCAAAGCATATATAGCCGAGGAAATCAAAAATGAAAAATCTCAGTCAATAAAAGAATATCTTTCCGGATATCCAAACGAATTAATAGAATTTGAAGAAAGAAAAGCATTGCATAATGTATCCTTGGCAATAGAGAAATACGGCGCAAGAAATTTCTTGATGGATACGAAAAAACATTTTGATGCTCTATCTAAAGGAGAAACACTATCTAAATTAGAAGAAAAGATAAAATCTAAAATAAAAGTTAAGGAGCGAGAAAAAGGAAAAGATCTTAATTCTGTAGAGAGAGCCAAATTGTTTTCAGACGATTACAAGAAATTGAAAGAATTGTCTGGAGAATACGAAAGGGACATTGAAATAGGTAAGAGACTCATACCAAGTGTTATGTCACACGCAATAAACACAACCAGAGAGAAGGAAAAGAATAAGGAAAAAGATTCGAAATAGTTCTTTATTTTTTAAACATGCTTAATAATAATCCTTTAAACCCTCAAATTATCTTTCTTCTCATCAATCAACTTATCAACCAACTTAGCCATCTCACCTAAAAAAGAATCCGCTTTCTTAAACCATTCATCAAGTTCTCGTCCTCTAATCGAAACCAATTTCCCATGCACAATCCCTTTAGCAACAGAATGAATTTCTGAATAATCTTCCACATATTTTTTATTTAACCTTTTAGTTTTAACAAAAGTCTCAGTCAAAACAGAAGGAATATCCTCGGGAGAAGATGGCATAACTTCCGCCGCAATCAAAGCGGCATGAGCCGAATCAACCATTGTCCAATAAAGCCCATCAACAACTGCTAACATAGATTGCTTCGCACGAGTCATGTGTCCAGGAGCTCTCTGCAAAAGAGTATAAATCGATTCAGGAGTAGAACGAATCTTGCCTTCCTTTAATAAAACCTTCAACGGATTAAAAAATCCTCCAAAATCAATCAATGCATCACCATATCTCAAAACATTAATCACAACCGGATCCCCCCGCATTAAATCTTCCCACCACGTCGACAATTTAACCGAATTAATATGTAACGACTTCCGATAAGGATTAGTCTTAATCAACTTACCAAGTTCTTCACGATACCACGCAATCAACTCTTGATCCCACCGTATTCCTACATCATCAATAATAACTATAATATCAATATCCGAATCAGGAGTAGAAACCCTTTTAGCCGACGACCCAAAAAGGACAACAGATTTTATCATCTGGTCAAACTCTTCATAAACCTTCATCGCAAAATCCGCAGCAATCTCTCGCTCACCCGCAATCAAAAGAGTCGAAGCTTTCTCAAGAACTTTCCTAGTTACTTTCTTTTCACTTACCTTCTTTTCAGATTTCTTTTTCTTCACCATCTTTTATATTTCAAAAGTCTAAACTTATTTCTATCAATTAACAGTAATTATATTTTATAAAACCTCCCCCTAATCAGCCTAAGCCATTCCTTAGTTCCATTCTCCTTTCCTTCCCCTATCCCCACAAATAAATTTTTTAGGTTCAGGTTGTCCGACGAAGTTGGACGGAACCGTCAAGAAAAATTTATTTGCATTAAATACGATAATTTAGGAAGGTACAGCGAGGAAACCTAGGTTTCCCGCTAGGCCATCGGCGTCCCGCCAAACCGCGACTGGTCCCCAGGCATTTGCCCTCCCAAATCAATCGGCATCGTCGTAAAACCTGAACCATACATAGTATGATGCTGTTGGGGATTCAAAGTTCCATAACCTCCGAAATAAGAACCTTGCATTCCAGATATATGATTCCAATAAGGTCCTGCATTCATTCCATAAATCGGAGAACCAAAAGCTGCCAGCGACATCCCATGCGGTGACTTCTTAAAATGTTGAACAAAACCTCCAGCCTCGACAATCTTCCTCATCTCTCCAAGACGCCCAGTTTTCTCAAGCTGTTCCATAATTTTCTTAAACGGAACATTCCCCATCCCTGGAGCCAAATGAGAATCAGCAAAACCAAAATTATCAGTCAAGTGCAAATGCTTAACCATAGTCTTATCTTTAGAAATTTTTTTCGTCTCCGCTATGACATCCTCGTCAGTAAAACCTTTTTTCTTAATCATATTCAAATGCCCGACATCCCAAGTAACACCTAACTGCTTCTCAGCAATCTTCTTAGCTTCCGATTTACTTAAATTTTTTTCCTTAACTAATTGCTTAACAAAATTTTCCCGAGAATTTTCTATCAACTCCTTCATTTTCTCAGCCGAAGAAAAAGCTGTTCCAGGTTGAAAATTCTCAACAGCAATAACAGGAGCATTCCCCCCAAATTTATCATAAGACTTCATAGCCAAATTCCCAAAAGTATCCGCCGCCTTATCCATAGCAAAAGATTCAACTTCTTTATAAATTTCCGGTGCCCCATATCTCTCATCTTTCACAAGTTTTCCATTACTTTCTATCAACTTACGAGAAGTTATTTCTTTCATATCATTAATTGCATCCCTCAAAAACTTTTTCTTCCTAATAGGACCAAAAACATGAGGAACAGCTACAACTTTTCCATTCTTAAGCATACTCTCTTCCCCTAAGCTATCTCCACTTTTCTTATACTTTCTAGACAACTCTTCTAATTCTTCCTTTTGCTTATCAGTTCCATACTTATACGCTTTATTAAAAGCAGTAGCAAAATTCAATTCAACATTTTCTAAAAAAATATCCGCATCTCGCATTCGATTATAATCACTATTCTGTTGATCACTAAAATCTGGAAGCTTTTCCCTTGTTTTTCCATCTAATATCTTCCCATCAAAAACAACAGCATTCTGATAATCATCTCTTAATGAAACTCCTGCAGCCCCTATCACTTCATCAGCATGCTTTTCAAATGTTGCTAATTCCGTCAGTTTATTTTCCCAATCAGTTACATTAATAGATGCTAGTTGTGCCTCAGGAGTAAAAAGCCCTCCCCCTTTCTTAAGAGATTCAGGATTATCTGGACGAAACTTATATTCCTTTTCAAGAGGGGCCATCTGCTTTGTCTCAAGATTAATTGCAAATGTTTTTTCAACTTCAAATCTATTCTTACCTTTACCTGGTTGAAACTCTGGACCTAAAGCACCTCCCGGAGAACCAGAACCGTGAAAAACAATTGGAATATTCCCATTAGGATCTAAAACATGTGCTTTCTCAATAGAATCAAACATTCTCCGTTCATTATCTTCTCGTTCTAAATCTCCTCCCCAACCTCTCTCACCAAAGCCGGCAGGATCAAGCAAAGGACCATGAACCGAAGGCTTAACACCTGAAAGTTTCATCAAAGCCCTCATCTCTTTAAAATGTTCTTTAGGAATAGCTTCAGTAGTATCGGGCATAAGTAACGAAACCTCAAAAGCCTTAACTCCTTGCTTCAATGCAGTAACAGTTTCTCCAAGCTGATTTGCTGTCTGGGGACCGCCTGGAAAACCCATTTGACTCGCACTCATCTGATAACCCATAAAACCTCCATAATCCGGACTAAGCGAAGATGCCCCACCATCATAAAAAGACTCATAACTAGTATAATTATCTCCCATTAGCAAAAATTCCGATTTACCAAAATCGGGTACAGCCTCCAGATTTTTGATCCGCAAGGACTTTGTTATTGCATAATATAAATTTACTTTCTTCAAACATTCTGTTTCTCACCTACAATACCAAATCTAAAGATTATTTAAATTATGCTATTAATGATATTTTCTATCATCCTTTTTAGTTTTCAAATCATTTCCTATACTACACCCAAAACCTTCCCGCAAACCGACAATCTCCAACTTAGATGGACCAACTGGACGAACCCAATCTTTATCAGCTACTTTTCCAATCCGAGGATCATAAAACCCTGAACCATCTTCAGAATTTGTAGAATATAAATCTCTCACTTGCCCATCCTCAATATAAAGATTGCTTCTTTGATTAATCTCACTATAATTTCTACTCTCTTGCTCACTCTCCCCACCATAATTTCTACTCTCTAATTCATTCCCCCCTCCATAAAATTTTTCATCCGAAGATTCTTCATGTCGCTCTTCCCATTTATTCAAGAATTCTTCCCCTAAAGAATTTTCTAAATTTACACCTTTCAAAGAATCTACCGTATCTGTAGTCTTCAATCCAACATCACCAATAGAAAAATCACTTACCTCATCAAAATTTTCTTCATCTTCTAAAACTTCCTTAACATCATCCTCAGAGAATTCATCTTCATCTTCTAAAACCTCTTCAATCTCTTTTTCATCTTCTTCAGATTTCTTTTCAACAATCATTATAATTTAACTCCCTCCTTGCCCCTTAAAAATATCCTTAAAATGGACACGAGGTTCTTTCGTCATATCCTCATCAGCCTTATCGAAACCCTCTCCTGCAGCAGAAGCCATCCCATGAGCCTTTTTGTAAATATCATAAATCGTATATAATGTAGATCCTGCTGAACTAGCAGCGTCGGCTCGAACCGTTTGCTCAACAAAATTATCTTTCTTAATATCTTTCACATTATCAATAACATTTTTCTTTTCCTTACCCACATTCTCAAAACCCTTAAACAAACCAAACAAAGCCGCAAACGGATTAATATCCTCGCTCTCCTTCGCCTTACTTTCTTCAACCTTTTTCTTTTCTTCATCCCCCTTCAAAAAATGATCCAAATCTTCCTTCAATTCTTTAAGTGCATCACCCGCGACATCCGCCGAAAAAGCCATACTATCTGTAACATCATCCTTATTCAATTCCTTTTTAACCAAACTCAACTCCTCATCATTC
Organism: Candidatus Pacearchaeota archaeon; assembly: GCA_023142835.1. GTDB lineage: Archaea > Nanobdellota > Nanobdellia > Pacearchaeales > GW2011-AR1 > JAGVXH01. The sequence goes on from JAGLIS010000051.1 coordinate 7,558, forward strand.
AATGCATAACAATCAAAAGTCATATCAATCCGACCACCCATCGCAAAACCATAATCCCCTTTCTGCGTCATCCTCTGCGAAACATGTCCTCGATATTTCAATCCAATTATAATACATTGATTATAACTTCTCTTCAAATTATACCCCTTAAATTTCTCAGGAACCTTAACAGGCTTCTGTCCAAACAATTGCAACTCAAACATCGTCGTAGAAAACGCATTAACCAAAGCCGCATCCCTCTCAAAACCTGTCTGTTTCAAATCCTCAGCCGCCTTCAAATAAGGTTTTATCCAAGCCGAATACAACTTAATAGTCTCAATCTGCGACTTCAAATAACTCCTTTCAATATTAAACCTCTTCCTCAATTCTTTCTCAGAATAATCCATCCACTTCAAAAACTCACTTGTTCTAGGAATCAAAATTCTCATAACCTGATCATTAATTATTCCTCCTTCCTCATCATTATTCATTTTTTTTATATCCTCTACGGAATTCGCCATCATAAAAACTTCTCTTATCGTCGTAAAACCAAGCTCCGCCGCCATCTGATGAATCGAACCCCTTCCCTTCTTCAAATCAACATTATCCAACCAAGTCTGTTTCAAAGCCAACATCCCCGACTCTTTCCTAATCTCATCATTCGCTGATGCATCATCATAATGTGCCAACCTCATCTCAAACTCCTTCAAATCATAAATCAAATTCAAGACAGACTTAACAACTTGATTCAATCCTCCAAGAATCTTCATCCCCTCTTCCTGCATCTTCGTCGCTTTCATACTCATTTCAGAAAATTGCCCCGACCCTGGACTCGCCGTAAAATTATCAATCAACTTCTCCATATTCCAATCCATACCCTGAATAAAATCCAACAACCAATAATAAATAGGTTCCAACTGTGCCTGCTGTGAATCGAAAGTAATCTTATAAGATGCTACTGGTTTATTCCATTTTTTAGGAACCGTTTTCCCAATCATTTCTTTTATATCTCCCATAACCATTTCCTCTTTATCTCCCATAACCATTCATTAGAATTACGAATATATAAAGTTTAGTAAGACTTAAATAAACCCCTCCCTTTTCAAGACTATGATTTTTGGAAAGAAGAAAAAAATGATTGACGTTAGGGAACTTCAAAGACGAGGAGTCGTCCGAATCCCAAAGCAAGATATAATTATACCGGCAGACTCAAGCGGATTCGTCGAACTCGGAACAACACCAAAACCAGAAATTTCAGCACAATCAACCGAATCTTCAAACTCAGACTTCTTCAATTTTATGGAAAATATTCCTTCAACCCCCTCGACAACAGAAACTTTCGGCACTGAATCCGATGGTTATAATAAACGGGAAGTAGATATAAAGATAACAGACCTAGACAACAAAATCTACAAACTTGAACAACGAATAGAACTTCTCGAAAGAAAACTCGACGTCAATCAACCAAGTGGTTCCGACGTAGGTGTTATGGGTTGGTAACCAATATAACAACTCTCCAATATATTTAAAACTCTTAATATCTTATAATAAGTATGGGTGAAATATCAGAAGAAGTAATTGAGGCTTATGCTCTCGAAAACGCGACAAAGCATCAAGGCAAGGCAAACCAAGGTGCAGTTCTGGCAAGTTTATTTGCAGAGGGATTAGAAAAATCGGAGATAAAAGAAATCATTCCAACAATACAAAAAATTCTCCAAAGAGTAAATGTACTTTCTCCAGAAAAACAAAAAGAAAAATTCTCCAATATAAATTTTAAAACAAGTAAACGAAAAATTAGAGAAGGCTTACCTGAACTATCTAATGTCCAAGAAGGAAAAGTTGTTATGCGATTCGCTCCATTCCCATCCGGACCTCTTCACCTCGGAAACGCGCGAACGATGGTTCTCAACGACGAATACGTAAAAATGTATGGAGGAAAATTAATCTTAGTTATGGATGATACTATCGGCTCAGAAGCAAAACCCATTCAACCCGAGGCTTACAAATTAATTGAAGAAGGAGCAAAATGGCTCAATGTCAATTACGAGAAAAAAGTAATTCATAAATCTGATAGAATAGAAAAATACTATGCTTATGCAGAAGAGCTAATCAAGAAAGGATATATGTATATCTGCACTTGTCAAAAAGATACGATGCATGATCTAAAAGCAAAGGGCATAGCATGTTCCTGTAGAGAACTCCCTCGAGAATTCCAATTAAAAAGATGGAAAGAAATGTTCACTGCTAAAGAAGGTTCAATGTGCGTTCGACTAAAAACTCATATGCAAGATTCTGACCCTGCTTTCCGTGACAGAATCATGTTTAGAATTTCAGACAGACCTCACGCAAAACTTCAAAATAAATATCGAGTATACCCTCTGTTAGATTTTTCTTGGGCAATCGACGACCACGTCCTAGGTATCACACATATCTTGAGAGGAATGGAATTAGCAATAGAAACAAGAGTAGAAAAATTCATCTGGGATATTTTCAAATGGGAGCACTCCGAAGTTATTTACAACGGACATTTCGCAATCGAAGGAGTTAAAATATCAAAATCAAAAAGTGCACAAGAAGTCAAATCAGAAAAATATATTGGTTGGAACGATTCACGAACATGGTCTTTACAATCTCTTCGAGACAGAGGAATAACTCCAGAAGCAATTAGGCAATTTATCTTAAACACAGGAATCAAAAAAACAAATATTACAATTCCTATCGACGTTCTTTACACATTAAATAAAAAAATACTCAATGAAGTCCCTAGATACTTCTTCGTAGAAAACCCAATAAAAATTACAATTAAAGGTTGCCCCAAACTAACTGCTAAACTTCCCCTTCATCCAAACCAAAAAAATGGATACAGAACTTATCAAACAACACAAAATTTCTTAATTCCCGAACAGGATACAGAACTCATGCACGACGGAAACTATAGGTTAATGCACCTCTTAAATTTCAAAGTCGACAACGTCAAAAGATTATCTCCAAAAGAATATTCATTTCTCTCTGAAGAACCCGACAGTAATATGAAAACCAAATTTATCCACTGGCTTCCGCACTCACCAAATAACATCGAGGTAGAAATAAGAATGCCTGACGGAACTATCCAAACAGGGTTAGGAGAAGAAGAACTAGGAAACTTAAAAGTCGGGACGATTATCCAGTTTGAAAGATTTGGTTTTGTCAGATTATACAAGAAGGATAAAGAGAAGATGGAATTTTGGTTTGCTCATAATTAACAATTATAGTATCTCTATTTTACTTCGCTTTTCTTTCTTTTCGATATATCGCAAAGTTCACTAAGTTTTTTGTTTTTGTCATTTTAAAATTCCAATTTGTTTCTTGTATTAAAAACAATTTCTTCCGAGGATATTTCTTTTAAACTGTAGTCTTCGTCAAAAATTAATTTTATTTCAGCAGGAGATATATCTTTATCATTTAAGTAAGATTTATCAAAAGCTCCATGTTTAGCATAAAAAGCATAAGTAGACTCATGTTCAAAATAAACTAAAAGAGAGAGGACATATTGTTTTCCTAATGAATTAATATCTAATATCCTATAATCATTAACATTTGAGATATCATACCTCCTCCCTTCTGAGATTAATTCCAGAAATTTTTGACTAATAATTGAGCGTAATATATTTAATAAATCTGGTTGGATACTTTCCAAGGCATTATTAATCTTATCCGTTCCATTTATCTCTTCTTCTAATTTCCCCTTTAAATCTGCAACTTCTTTAACAATCGATAATTCTCTTCCAGTGATTTGAGCAAATTCTTTCTTTAATTTTTCATCTTCAAAATCGGAATCACCACTAGGAAAGAAATATTTATCATAACGATTTTTTGAAACAAACATTAGGATAGATTCCCAAATAATACTATCTTTGAAACCAGAATCAACCTTAAATCCACTTTTATAAAATGGTTTTTCTTTTTTTAGAACTTTTTCTATAAGTTTATTGAGTATTTCATTAGGAGGATTTTCTATTTCTTTTATTTTATACACCCCCATATAAGCTAAAGTTTTCTCGTCCAAATAAGAATCATAATCTAAATCAGGTAATTTTATTTCAGAATTTGGCAATTGGCTAAATTTTTTAAAATTTTCACTTAAACACCTTTTTTCGTTCTCAAAAGAATTTTTCTGTTGATATTTTAATTCTTCTAAAACAATTTTGGGAATGGCAATTTGGATTAATGTATTTTTCGATGCACTAAAACTAAAATTACTTATTATGTTTTTATGAAGATGTTTATTAATCCCTAAAAAAGAATAATTCTTGCAACCATCTTCATTATTAGAGTAATTTCCAAGACGATTAATATCCACAATAACTAAAATATTTTTATTTTTCATCCCTCTTCATCCTCCACCCTTAAATTCATCTCCGAAACAATCTCCTTTAACATTTCTCTCCCCAAAAACATTCCCCCATTTCCGAACATTCCCAACCATTTCTTCATTCGACTTCAAACCCTTCCCTCTCAAAACCATTGCCTCTCTCGCTTTCAAAATCGCATCGCAAACCTTTACATTCAACGGACACTTCTGTTCACAACCCTTACAAAGAGTACATTCAAAAATAACCTTATCCAAAATTTTATCTGATAAAATAATAACTTTCCCCCTCGGAGAAACCGTCTCTTCCCTCAAAACTCTAAAAACAGGACAGAGACTTTTACATCTTCCACACTTAATACACAGTTCCAAAATCTCAGCAACTTCTTCCATCAAATTATCTGCCTCAATCTTATCTTGCTCCGTCGGCTTATCTTTCTCTCCCATCATACCCTCCAAAACATTTAACAATATCTTGCTTCTTCAAAATCCAAAACCGAAACTCACCTTGCAACAATTCTCGAGCATAACCTTTCAAAACAGAAACCGTTAAAACTTCTTTATTCGCTTTTTTTATTAATTGCATAACTGGAACAAAATCAGAATCCCCTGTAATTAAAACGCAACAGTCACAGACATCCTCCACCAAAGTTTTCCTCATCATATCTGTGGAAATCATCACATCAATTCCCTTCTCAACTCTAATCACTTTCCCACCAGCTTTTATTTTTTTCAACTTCCGAGTTTTCACAGTCAAACCTTTTTGTTTCAAACTAGCCAAAAAAACCATGTGCTTATAATAAACTTCATCCCCCAATTCAATGTCAGGCGTAGAATTATAATATCTAATCTCAATAACATTCAAATCAAAATTCTCTGCAACCATACTCGCCAACTTTCGAAAATCAATCGCCCTTGGTTTTTCAATAATAGATTTAACATTATGATACCAATTATTACCGTCGACAAATACAATAGTCCGCTTCTTAGTCATCTTAAAAAATAAAGACTCCCGGCATTCCTTACGTCATACCGGGGAAGTAATACTTATCTCAATCCTCCAATATATTTAAATCTTTCCATCATAATTCTCCTTTAATCTCCCTGTTTAATCTATCAAAAAATTCAACCATAAAATCATATCTCTTCCCCGCAATCTTCTTACCTTCATCCGTAAACATTTTATATTTAACCTGAACAAGCTTAGCCAAAAATTCCCGATAAGCACAATCTTCCCTTCCATACTCTCCATTATCATTAACATCAACATCCGAAATATGGACTACAGAACCTATCGAACCAGAAAAAGAGAAAGCCCTTCCAATTCCAATAGCACCAATACTATCTAACTTATCAGCATCATACAGAACTTTCGCTTCAATACTCTCAGGAACATCCCCCTTCCTAGATCTATGAGCCTCAATACAATGAATAACTTTTTCAATTTTATCCTCGGGATAACCAAGCTCCCTCAAAATTCCCCAAGCCAATTCACTACCTCTTTCGGCATGACATATTTTCCCTCGAGACTCATCCTGCTCTTTTCTCGCAACATCATGCAACAATGCGACAACTTTCAAAATTTCCAAATCAGCACCTTCTTTCCCTCCAATAGCCAAAACCAAACTTAAAACCCTATCAGCATGACAAATATCATGACAAGGATTAGTCCCTTCAAAATACGGCAACACCTTTTCTCTCAACTTGTTAAAAAATTCTTCCTCCATTAAATCATTTTCCCCACATTAAATTTATTCAAAGAATCCGTTCTCTTTTTTACATTAATCAAAATTCTTTTATCACCTTCTTCAACAAACTTAATCTTCAGTATACCAACCCCATATTCTCCCGAAATTTGTCCGCCAAGTCTTTTTACAAGTTTCATCATCTCAGGAATAAACTTTTCATCATCTCTGCCAAAACACGGATGCAAAATTCCTATACCAATATGTCCAAAAGTAGGTATACCTACTCCCTCGAGCCATCCCATGAGCTTGACAAACTTATCAATCATAATCCTAAAATCCTCAATTCGAGTATAACCCTTATTAACAACAAACGAATAAACTTTATCACTCATTTCCATTAAATCTTCATACTCTTTTCCTTTCAACAAACCACTACCGTCTTCGTATTCTACAATCAAATAATAGTCTTTAGTTAATTCCAACCCCTTAGAAATCTTCTTATCCAAAAAATCAATCATAGAAACCGCAGGATTCCTTTTTAGATTTCTTACAATCAAAACAACTTCTTCTAAACTTTCAACTTTAATCAGCGAAGCTGTTCGCTTTTTCAACGGAGAAAGTTTCAAACAAGCTTTAACAATCACACCAGTAATTCCTTCCATTCCAGCATAATCCGATAACTCAGTCACACCTTTCCGATGCAAGTTTCCATAACCATCGACGACATCAACCCATTTTATCCAATTAGAAGTTTTCCCATATTTAACCGCGCGACTCCCAGCAATATCCATTGCAATCATCCCCCCAATAGTACAAACATTATTATTCAAAAGATTAACTGGAAACTCTAAATTTTTCTTCGCAAGATAACTTTGTAAATCATCCAAGATAACTCCTGCTTCAACTTCAACAGTTCTCCGTTCACTGTTAAAATTACCAATTTGATTTATTTTAGACATATCCAAAACAACATCCAATCCATTCAGAGGAACACATCCTCCTGCCAACCCAGTCCCAGCACCTCGCAGAACAATTCTTTTAGCCCTAGCAACTACACTCCGAACTTCCATTATCGTCGCTGGATGAACAACATCAAGAGCACTACCCTTAAATCGCGAAGCATCAATCTCATAAACTTTCATCAAATCTTTTTTCATCGCCTCATCCCCCTTAACTTACCAAGAACGAAAGTTGAAAATTCAATACTTTTCTCCGACGCTGATTTCAGATTCGTATAACAAAAACCACAAGGAGAAATAATCATAGTCGCATCAATGGGAACCGATCTAACTCTTTCCGTCGCAATTTTCCTAGAAACATTCGGGAAATTTTTCTCCATCTGACCTCCACAACAAATCGCATTCTCCCGATTAAATCTTATCTCAACAACTTTCCCGCCAAGCAACCCAATCACCTCCCTCGGCTCATTATAAATTCCAGAATACCTTCCAAGATAACAAGGGTCTTGATAGCTCACAGTCTCCCTGTCCTCATCAGAACCTCGAAATTTAATCCTTCTGTTTTTTAACACCTCTAAAATTGTCACAGTCGCATGCTCAATCTCAACGTCCCACTCACGAACCAGCTTCGGATAAGTTTCCTTAAACATATGATAACACGCAGGACAGTTTGTAATAATTTTCGTCACCGAATATTTTTTAAACAAATCATAATTCTTCTTAGCCAGTTTCCGTGCCTCTTTCTTATAACCTGCATTCAAAATCGGTAACCCACAACAAGTCTCTTCATCCGACAACAAAATAAAATTAATCCCAAGCCGATTAAAAATTTCCTTATAATTCTCAAACTCCGTAGACAAAACACCTTTAGTCAAACATCCAGGATAATAAAGAACATTACCTCCCAGACTCTTAACCCAATTTATTAATCCCATGTTAAATAAATCCTATAATTCATTATAAATTTTTAGGTATACACATCTTAATAAAACTCGCAAACAAAGGGGCTGGATTCATAGGATAGCTCTTAAATTCTGGATGAGCTTGTGTTGCAAAGAAAAACTTCAAATTCGGCAACTCAATGAATTCTGCCAATTTCCCGTCAGGACTTTTACCAGAAATAACCAACCCATGTTTCTCCAGAGATTCATGATATTCAGGATTAACTTCATAACGATGTCTATGCCTCTCGCTAACTTCTTTAGTACCATAAATTTCCTCAATACCCGAACCTGATTTTAATAATGCAGGAAACCCTCCAAGCCTCATCGTCCCACCTTTTTTATCAATCCCAATTTGCCCAGGCAAGATGGCAATAACCTTATGCTCAACATCTGGATTAATCTCAGTAGAATTCGCATCCAATCTACAAACATTCCGAGCAAACTCAACAACCGCCAACTGCATCCCATAACATAATCCAAGATAAGGAACATCATTTTCCCGTGCATACTTAATCGCCTCAATTTTTCCTTCAACTCCAGAATTTCCAAAACCTCCTGGAACAAGTATACCGTCATATTTAGACAAATCAATCTCGCCAGCCTCAATTTTCTTAGAATCAACCCAGCAAATATTCACCCTTACATTATTCTTAGCACCCGCATGCTTCAACGCCTCAGCCACAGAAATATAAGAATCATTCAACTGAAAATTCCCCGTGTCCAAATATTTTCCAACCAAAGCAATATCAACACTATTCGCCGGATTCGCAATCTTATTTACCATCCCGGCCCATGCATCCCAATTCGCCTCTTTCCTTTTCTCTAGATTAAATTTCTTCAACAACTTCTCCCCTAACTTGTCTTTCTCAAAATTCAAAGGAACTTCATAAATAATATCAATATCCGGAGCAGAGATAACATGGTCCGCCCGAATATTTGCATACTGTTCAATCTTACTCCTCCTCGGTTCATCAAGCGGAAACTTCCCTCTACAAATAATAAAATCAGGCTGAATACCATTCTCCCTCAACATCTTAATCGCCAACTGAGTCGGCTTAGTTTTCATCTCCCCTAAATGACTCGGTACAGGCAAATAAGTAACCATGATATGCGCAACATTCTTAGGACCTAAGCCCAACTCCAAACTTTTCGCCGCAAACAAAAAAGGAATATTCTCATAATCTCCAATCATCCCTCCAATCTCAACCAAACAAATATCATATTCCTCCCCAACATCCGTAATCCTCTTTTTAATCTCATCAGTAATATGCGGGATAAACATAACCTGCTCACCAAGAAAATCTCCTCGACGTTCCCTTTCGATCACAGTTAAATAAATTTTCCCAGTCGTCATATTATTTCTCTTAGTCATTGGAGTTTCCAAAAATCTCTCATAGTTCCCTAAATCTTGATCAATCTCGCCACCATCTTCAGTAACCCAAACTTCCCCATGCTCCGTCGGTCTCATCGTCCCAGCATCATAATTAATGTAGGGGTCAATTTTAACAGCCGTAACAGAATAGCCATACTCTTTCAAAATACGTCCAATAGAAGCAGTCGCAACACCTTTCCCGACCCCAGAAATTACACCTCCTGAAACAAA
>JAGLIS010000052.1 GCA_023142835.1 Candidatus Pacearchaeota archaeon
TATTTTGAAGGGGAGAACTTTTCTGCCAAGGCAATCTGCGAGAATTTATTTAATATTGAAAATATTTTGAAAATTTTGAAGGAGCAAGAAAAACCTAGAGTTGTTTTTATGTTTCAGATTATTGATGCTTTGGAAAATTTAGAGAAGAATTTTTCTAAGAAATTTATTTTAGAAATTTCTAAAGGGTGTGAATGGATTGTTTTGAGTTTACCTACTGAAAGTTTGAGTGGTAGGAAAAAATTTGATGTTAATAGAAAATGGATTTTGGATTTTTTATCCTCGAAGGATGACTCTGGTGAGCCCGATGGAAATTTTAATATTAGAAAAGATTATTCTTCTAATGGAGAAAGACTGATTATTGTAGAAAAGAAGACAAATAGTTAAAAAGGCTTTTCAAGGTATTATTCTATGAGATTTAATAAAAAGGTTTTGGCGAACGGTTTAACGGTTTTGCATGAGAAGCGAGATGTTCCTGTAACGACGGTGATGTTGGCTACAAAGTATGGGGCTGCGAATGAATCTGTAGAGGAAAAGGGGATTGCACATTTTATTGAACATCTTTGTTTTAAAGGAACTGAGAAGAGGACTGTTAAAGAGGTTGCTTATGAAGTTGAGAAGATTGGAGGGATTTTAAATGCGTTTACTAGTGATGAAATTACTGCCTATCATGTAAAGTTGCCGTCGGAATATTTGAGAACTGCGATGGATGTGATTTTTGATATATTTTTTAATGCAAGTTTTCCTGAGGCAGAGGTTGAGAAAGAGGCGAATGTGATTTGTGAGGAGATTAAGATGTATCATGATAATCCTCGAATACATGTTCGTAAAAAAATCAAGAGTAATTTGTATGAGGCTCCTTTTGGGAGTTTTATTGCGGGTTCGAAAGAAACTGTGAGGGGTATGAATCGTAAACAATTATTTGAGAAGCATCGTGAGGTGTATGTGCCTAAGAATTCTATTCTTTGTGTTGTGGGGAATAATGATTTTGAAGAAGTTGTAAAATTGGCAGGAGATTTTTGTGTTGAGCGAGAAGGTTTGGAAATAGAATCTCCAAAGATTGAGTTTAAGATTTCGAAGGATGTAGAGAAGCGAAGTGATTTACATCAAGCGAATCTTGCATTAGGTTTTCATTTTCCTTACATGAATCAAAAGGGTCGACATGTTGCAGAAATTTTTTCTACGATTCTTGGAGGAGGTATGTCTTCAAAATTATTTAGTGAAGTTCGAGAGAAGCGGGGTCTTGTTTATAGTGTTAGGACTGAATTAGATTTGGGAAAGAATTATGGTTATATGATTATTTGGGCTGGAACTGATGGCGATAAGGTTGGAGAGGTTATTAAGATTTCTTTAGAGGAGTTTGCGAAGATGAGTGATATTAGTGAGGTGGAGTTAGGGGAAGCGAAGGTTCAGGTTATTGGGAATCGGCATGTTGAGTCTGAAGGCTCTGATGAGACTGCAGTGAATTTAATTATGGAAGAGGCGTCAGGGAATGCAGAAGATTATTATGATTATGAGAAAAATATTCGTGATGTGACTTTGGAAGATATTAAAAGTTTAGCGAAGATTTCTGAGTATGCGAGTTTTAGTTTGGAACCTTGAAATTTCTTATTTTTACGAGTTTATACTTCGTTGGACGAATTCTTACGTATGTTAATACGCCCTGAGTTCGTCCGTCTTGTCTAAATCTCATAAGAATTAGAAATTTGGAATCTTAATTATTTAAGATGTTTTGAAATTTTTTTATTTTATTGTCGTCGAAATGAGATATTTTTTCGAGTTGCTCTTCAGAGATGTTAAAAATTTCTTTAAGTGTTTTGAATTTTTCTAATAGTTGTTTTGCGGTTGTGGGTCCGATTCCAGGAAATCCTTCGAGAATAAATTGTTTTTGTTCTTCTAATGTTTTGAAGTTTTTTGATTGTCTTATGGGGTTGAGAGTTATTGGTTTTTCATATTTTCTTGCTGTAAGAATTAAGAAATTTGTAGTGTCTTCTTCATCTTTTGTGAAAATTGTTGGAACTTGGAAATCTATTGCTATTGAAATTAACATTCCTCTTACTGCGTTTTCATGGACTTTGAATTTATCATAATTATAATCAAATCCTTCAATTATTAAGAAGTGTTTTGGATATTTTTTTAGATTTATTAGTTGTTCTATAAGTCGTTTGTTTATCATTGAGCCTATAAAATCTGAAAATGTTTTTCTTTCGATAATTGTATCTTGAATAAGGTAATCTCCAATTTCTAGTTTTTCTAATTTTATGTTTGCTTTTTTCTCTAGGAGGTTTGCGGTGATGAGTGATTGTTTTTCTCTAGTGTCAATTATAATTGGAATTTTTGAATTTGGACATTTATTTTTTTCTGAAGAAATTTTTTTCTTTGAGAATATATTTTCGATTTGTTTTTTCATAATAGTGTTTCTTGTTTTTCTCCTGTTCCAAATTCTTTTTTTATTTGATCTATTGCTTTATGCATTCTTTTTTCTTTGTGGTGGGAAGAATAATGATTAATTTGGTCTCTAGTATTTTTTGTTAAGAGAATTTTAAGAGAACCTTTTGAAAGTCTTGCTGTTCTTCCTCTTCGCTGAATCGATCTAATTGCACTAGGGATAGGTTCATAGAATATTACTTCATCTACTTCTGGAATGTCAAGACCTTCTTCTGCAATAGAAGTTGCTACGAGAATATTTATTTCTCCTGTTCTGAATTTTTCAATCATGGCTTTTTGTTCTTTTTGTTTTAGCCCAGTTGTTTTTCCTTTGTCGTGTTGTTTGATTGCTTGTCCTACAAAGTTATCTGCCTTTATTCCTTCGAGTTCGTTTAGAAGTTCAGAAATTTTACGGACAGTTTCTCTAAATTGGGCGAATATAATTATCTTTGAATTTCTATTTGTTTGAAATTGTTTATAGATTAATTTTTTTAATATTTCAAGCTTTGGATGTTCTTGATTTAATGTTGTTGCTAGAGTGTATGCTTTTGCGAATCTAGGATCTTTAACAAGTTTCTGGACTCCTTTTGATTTTTTTTCGGATGCTTGGTGAAATAAATCTTTTAGATAGATTATGAATGAAGAGATAGTTTGAGTTTCTAGGAGTTCGAGGGCGTGAGAGATTTTTAATGCTTGGGCACAGGCAGAAACAGCGAGCATGTTATTTAGGTTTCTACTTCTTTTGATTGAACTCATTAAGTTGGCTTGTGTTTTTAGAAGGGTTGTTTTTGAAGCGAAGCCGAATAAAACTTTTCTGTGTTTTAATTCACTAATTTTTTTATTGTATATTTCTTGAAGAAGAACTCTTATTTCTTCAAATTCTGGAGGGAATTCTACTTCAATTTTTTCAAATTCTAATTCTTGGATATATGGTTTGACGTCGGAACTTTCTCTTGTTCGGATTTCTACAGTACTAATCCCTAGATTATCGCAGACATTTGTAATTGTTTCTTTATCTGAACCTGGAGATGCGGTGAGTCCAAGAACTTTTTTGTTTAATGCCTGAATTTTATATTTTTGGGCAATGTGATTGTATGCATAATTTTTTAGGCATCGATGACATTCATCTACGACAAGAAGGCTTACTTCATCTAATTTGTAAAGCATTTTTTCTAGGTCGTTTGCAATACATTGGGGTGTTGAGAATATGAATTCCGCTGTTCGCCAGATTTCTTTTCTTTTTATTGCAGGTGTTTTTCCTGTGAAGATTTGCATATCTGCCCAATCTTCTGGGAGATTTTTTTTGAAGAATTCAAAGTGTTGTTCAATCAAAGGTCTTGTTGGGGCTAGGATGACGATTTTTTCTAAAGGGAATTTTTTAAATCGATCTATTGCTAACATTAAAGCGATTAGTGTTTTTCCCGTCCCTGTTGGCAAAACTACAATACAGTCTTTTTTCTGACATGTTTCGTATATTGTTTTTTGATAATCACGAGGGGTTAGATTAAGTTCATCCATAGGATTGTTAGATCGTATAAGTTTATAAGTTTTGAAATATTAGTTATGTTATGATTATTGGACTTCCTTGGTGGATTTATCCGATTCTTGTCTGGACTTTGATTTGGAAATGTATTGGTGCTTGGAAATCTGCGAGGAATAATCAGTTGATTTGGTTTGTTTCCTTTTTTGTTTTTAATACTGTAGGGATTTTACCAATTATTTATTTGGTTTGGTTTCAGCAAGATCAAACTAAGAAAGTTAGTAAGAAGTTGATTAAGAAAAAAGTTGTTAAGAAGTCTCGTTTATAATTTGTTAAAAGATTATTAATCCCCATGCTAGAACTATTGCTATTATTGTGAAAAGAGTTATCCAGAGACCTTTACTTGAGAAGAATATTTTTGCACCGTCGAGTCCTGATAATGGGATGATTGACCAGGCTATGAAGTAAATGCTTAATTTTGCGAATAGTTCGAATCCAGCGACGTATCCTATAATTGCGAGGATGAAGTTGAAGATAATTCCCCAAGTTGCTATCCAGGCTACATGCCATTCAGTTATTTGTGTGAATCTGTAGAGTCCGTGTCTTTTTGCAACTCTTTCGGTTTTTGGTGTGACATCAAATTCGAGGATGGCTAACCACTGAAGGAAACCTCGTGTAATTAGGGAGAATAGGAGTGGGAGCCAAATCATTGGAATTGGTTTCTTGAAGTGAGCATCTTTTCGGATTCCGAATTGATACCATGACCAGAATTTTGTTTTGACATCTATTTCAAGAAGGTATCCAACAATTTTTTTTATCAGTATGTTTGCACTGATTATAATTATAAAACTAATTGTTGCGGTGTACATGATTGAGCTGTCTTTGAATGCGATGCTAATTGCCAGAATAATTGATGCTATTATTACTATAAAAATTTCAATCCCTATTTCTTTGAAGTTCATATTCATAAGAGGTTGGATATTCTTATAAATCTACTTATTTCTACAAAACCTAGGGTTTTCTAAGAGTTCCCTCAAATAACGATTCTAAAAATTGATTTTTCACGCAAAATTTTTGTGCAACAAAAATCAAATGAAAAATCAATTTTTAGAATCGTATACAAGGCGAATAAATTTTTTTAAACGGTTCCGTCCAACTTCGTCGGACAACCTAAACCTAAAAAATTTATTCGCAGGGAAGGAACTGGGAAAGGGAAGG
>JAGLIS010000053.1 GCA_023142835.1 Candidatus Pacearchaeota archaeon
GAGATATGTTAAAAAAATATAATGTTAATGCTGTTGCACTTGCAGGGTATGACTGGATTGTTTCTTCAGCTATTTACGATGAGTTTCTTACTATAAATGTTCATCCAGGGGATTTGAGGGTTAAGAATGAAGATGGCGATAGAGCTTATACTGGATTAGGATGGGTACCAATTGCAAAAGCTATATTGAAGGGGGAGAAGAATGTTCGTGCTTCTACTCATCTAGTTAGATCTCCATTAATCGATAGAGGATCTCTATTGGCAATTTCTGCTCCTCAAGAAGTTCTTGAAATAAAAGATAGGGCTTTGTTGCTTGGAGGTGCAGGCTCGCTAAAAGATATACAAAAATTCATTAGAGAAAATCAATTGATAGGGGATGAAGAATTAGCCCTAAGGTTTCCAATATATAGGATTGCGACTGGTTGTCAAAAAGAATTAAAGGTTCATGGCGATGGGGTTGTGTTTCCATATACACTTGAGAATATTGCTAGAGGTTACTTTGAGAAAGATAAAGGTGGAAAATTGTATTTTAATGGAGGGGCTATTCCGAATGGAATAGTTTGCAGGGAATAAATGAAACCAAAGATATTAGTTTTATCAGGATATGGAATCAACTGTGAAAGAGAAACAAAATATGCTTTTGATATTGTTGGTGGGGATGCTGAAGTGGTTCATGTAAACGATCTTATTAGCAAAGAGAAAGAATTGAGAGATTATCAAATTTTAGTTTTCCCTGGAGGATTTTCGTATGGAGATGATATAGGGTCTGGAAATGCAATGGCTAATAAAATTAGATTAAATCTTTGGGATGAACTTAAGGAATTTATTAATTCTGGAAAACTTATTTTAGGGATTTGTAATGGATTTCAGATATTGACAAACTTAGGATTATTACCCGCGATAAATAAAGAATATGGAAAAAGGCAAGCTGCATTATCTTTTAATAATTCTACGAGGTATGAGTGTCGATGGGTTAATTTAAAAGTTAATGGTAGCAAATGTGTTTTTACTAAGGGTATCGATAAATTACGTCTTCCTGTTGCACATGGCGAGGGTAAATTTTTTGCAGAGGATAGCGTCTTGGATAGTTTAGAAAAAAATGATCAAATTGTTTTTACATATTCTTTTTCTAATGGTGATTTTGCTGAGGGGGAATTCCCATTTAATCCGAATGGAGCCCTTAGAGATATTGCGGGAATCTGTAATGAAAGTGGTAGAATACTTGGGATGATGCCGCATCCAGAGAGGGCTGTTTTGAGCGCGAGTTCTCCTGATTTTCAGAAGACGAAAGAAAATTTAATAAGATTAAATGAGGATGTTTATGAGGTTGATGAGGTTGTAACTTTATTTTTTAAGAATGCTGTTGAATATATTAATGAAGCTAAGAAGACTGGGGGATTTAATTATGCGGATTCTGGAGTTCATATTGAATTAGGGGATGATGTTTCTAAAATTCTTTATAATGCCGCAAAACAAACTTGGGAAAACCGTGATGGGAGGTTGGGGGAATTAATTGTTCCTTTTGATGATTTTAGTGGCGTTAGGGCTATTGATGTTTCTAATTTACCCTCGGGGACTCTTATGAATATTGGGTTTGATGGAGTCGGAACGAAAATGGAATTGGCTGAACGAATGGAGAATCATAGTACAATTGCTTTTGACTTGTTTGCGATGGTTTGTGACGATGCAGTTGTGCGGGGTGCTGAGCCAGTATTAATTGGGTCTATTCTTGATGTTAATTCTCTTGGGAAGGACGGCGAAACATATATTGAACAAATTAGACAATTAGCGAAAGGATACATTGATGCGGCTAAGGTCGCCAATGTAGCAATAGTAAATGGAGAAGTTGCAGAGCTAGGAAATCGAGTTGGAGGATTTGGACCTTTTAATTATAATTGGGGTGCGACTGTTGTTTGGTTTGCAGATAAAAATAAATTGTTTACTGGACGGGAAATAAAACCTGGAGATTCTATTGTGACATTTCGGGAGAATGGATTTAGGTCTAATGGGCTTTCTCTTGCGAGGAAGGTTTTTCAAACTACTTATGGCGACGAATGGCATACGAAAGAAATGGGGAGTGATTCTATTGGGAGATTGGTATTAACTCCTTCTAAAATATATTGTAAGGCGATAATAGATGCTTATGGAGGGATTGGTGAAGAGAAGAAGGTGGAGATTCACGGAGTCGCTCATATTACTGGGGGCGGTATACCTGGAAAACTTGGGAGAATTTTAAAACCAAGCAGTCTTGGAGCGGAATTAGATAACTTATTTGCACCTCCAGAAATAATGTTACACTGTCAGGAAATTGGACATATTAGCGACGAGGAAGCATATACTACATGGAATATGGGTAATGGAATGGTTGTGATTACTCCAGAGCCTGAAAAGATTATTCAAATTGCTCGTGAAAATGGGATAGAGGCACAGGTTGCTGGAAAAATTATAAGCGAAAAAGGAATAAGGCTTATGAATAAGGGTAAAAATAAGATTAGAGAAAATTTATTTTTTGATTAGTTTTAATAAATATATAAGTATTGTCGAGGAGGAATGGATAGGTCATGTTTAACCACATCTTCTAAAACCCTGTATTATTTATAATCAGATTTCGTTTACCCAGAAATGTATATCGATTTTGTTTGGATAGTTAGGATCAGGCCACCAAAGTTTTTTCTTGAAATCTGGGACTAGATTAAGATGGTCCTTGTCGATGATGATTGAAACTTTAGCTCTCTCGAATCCTTTTGGAAATTTATATTTTTCAAAAAGTGTTATCGTTTCGTTATCTTTAAGGAAAACATTGCCGGAACTGATTTCAAATAAAAATTCATTGTTTGTATCAAAGGCACTGATGTTATAATAGTATCTCATATTTTGGTATTCTAAGTTGTGGATGGTGAAACTAAAATTATATTCTGTTTTTGTAAGGATGTCTGTCTGGAGCGAAGTGTGATTTTCGAAGTATAATTCGGTTAGCGGTTCTATGCCTAGGGGGATTTGAGTTAAAACTAATAGAAAGATTGTTAGGATAATTATTGCTGAGGTTATTACGTATTTCATTTTAGTAGTTACTTTAAAATAATAATATTTATAAATGTTTTTGATGAATAAAATTTATGGGAAATAAGTTCGATGATAAATTTGAGAATTTGGTAAATGGGCTTTGTTCTGAATTGGAAATTTGTTGTAATAGTAATCTAAGAAGTTCAAAGTTTATCGGGAATGAAATAAAATTATTGAAAGAAGGTTTAGAAAATAATGGTTATCTGTTCTATTATATAAGGGCGTCAATAATTTTATCTGGAAAAGATGATAAGTTTCAGAACATTTTATACACTTCAAAACCATTTAGGTTAGCGAAGGAAATTAAAGATATTTGTTATTCCGTCATTACTCTAAAATAACACTGATAGTAAGATTTATAAATGTTTTCTCATCTAGAATGTTATGAAGAAAAAAGTTTCGGTAATAATCCCTGCGTTGAATGAGGAAGAAGCGGTTGCGACAGTTATTAAAGAGGTTCCGATTTCTAAGATTAAAAAGATGGGTTACGATGTGGAGATTATGATTGTCGATAATGGTTCGACGGATAAGACGGGACATATTGCAAAACAAAATGGTGCAACGGTTTTTATTCAGCCCGTGAGGGGCTATGGTAATGCCTACAAGGCTGGTTTTGCGAATGGTCATGGAGATATTATTATTACGGGGGACGCAGATTGTACTTACCCTTTTGAGGATATTCCAAAGTTCTTGGAAATTCTTGAGGATGAAAACCTTGATTTTATTAATACGGATAGATTGTCTAATCTGAGACCTGAGGTTATGCACTGGACACATCAGTTCGGAAACTGGTTTTTAACAACAATTTGTAAATGTCTTTGGAGGGGATACCCGTTTAACGATTCTCAGTCGGGGATGTGGATTTTCAAGAAAAAGATATGGAATAGATTAAATGTTAAATCTTCGGGAATGCCTTTTTCGCAGGAACTAAAAATTGAAGTTTTTAAGAAAGGATTAAAGTGTAAGGAAATCAAAATTGATTATCGGGCGAGAGTCGGAGAAGTTAAACTTGAAGGGTGGAAGGATGCTGTGAGGAATACGGTTCATCTTTTTGTTAAAAGACTTGGGCTAATAGGATTTTAGGATGAAAGTTTTGATAGTTACCCATTACTTTCAGCCACATGTTGGGGGGATTGAAATTGTCGCTTATAATCAGGCAAAAGAGTTAGTAAAGCAAGGACATGAAGTGACAATTGTTAGCAGTAAAATTGGGGACGAAAAGGAAAGAGAAATTATCGATGGAATAAAAATTATCAGAGTAAAAGCATGGAATTTTTTTGAAAAGAAATTTGGGATTCCGTACCCTGTTTTTTCTTTAAGATTAATTAAGGTTTTGAATGACGAAGTGAAAAAAGCTGAAGTAATCAATTTGCATGGTCATGTTTATTTTTCTTCGGTTATTGGAGCACATATTTGTAAGAAACTTGAAAAATCATTTGTTCTAACACAACACAATAATTATATTTATTATAAAAATCCCATTTTCAATTTTATGGAATTTGTTGTAGATAAAATTTTAGGAAAATATGTTTTAAGTTCTGCAAAAGAAATTATTGTAATAAGTAATCAAACAAAACAGTACGTCCAGTCAATTATTAAGAAATCTAAAAAAATTTCTATAATCTATAATGGTATTGATTTAGAAAAGTTCAAATCATTAAAAAACATTAAACAAAAAAATAATGTCATTTTATTTACTGGAAGATTTATTGATTGGAAAGGTATAAAAGAATTAATAAATATCGCAAAGCAATTATCCCAATATGAATTCTGGTTTGCAGGTCAAGGTCATCTAGTAAACTTAATTAATTTACCAAATACAAAAAATCTAGGATATAAAACACAGGATGAACTAGTAAGATTATACAATAAAGCAACAATTTGTGTTTTTCCGTCTTGGCATGAACCATTTGGATTAGTGGGTTTAGAAGCAATGTCTTGTGGAAAATCTGTAATTGCAACACCTCTTGGATTTTCAGAATATATTGAAAATGGGAAGGATGGGATTATCATTCCCGCAAAGGATGAAAAAGCATTAAAAAATGCTATTGTTGATTTAATAAGAAATCCTAAGAAACGAAAGACTATTGAAAAAAATGCTAGGAAGAAGGCATTAAATTATTCGTGGGATAAAAACGTAAGAAGATTATTAGAGGTTTATCGGAGATGAAACTTCTCATTGTAACTCCTTATTTCCCTCCACATATCGGAGGAATGGAAAATTATGCTTACAATATAGCTAAGGGTTTGAGGAAACAATTTGGTTATGAGATTGTTGTTGTAACTTCCAACCACGAGAAGAAGGAATACAAGGAGGAGATTTTGGAAGGCATGAAAATTTATCGTCTTCCGATTCAGTTTAAGGTTTCAAATACTCCTATTAGTTTTAGATGGGGGAAAGATATTGAGAGAATAATTAGAAAAGAAAAGCCTGATGTGATTAATGCACATTCTCCAGTTCCGTTTATTGCGGATGTTAGTTGTAGGGTTGTGGGGGAGATGGGGAATGGGAAAATTGGCTCACGGATTTTACGGATTACACGGATTGGGGAGGGAAAGTTGAGGAAAAAGAAGATTCCGTTTATTTTAACATATCATTGTGGGAGTATGATAAAAGAAAAGGGTTTGATTAAAAATCTTATAATTGGTTTTTATGAGAAAATTATTTTGAAGAAAACTATTGATAATTCGGATAAAGTGATTTGTTCTTCTGATTTTGTGAAAAACGATTTTCTAAAAGATTATTTGGGTAAAACTAAGACTATTACTCCAGGTGTTGATATTAATTTATTTAAACCTAGTTTGAAACAGACTAAGGGAAATAATGTTTTATTTGTTGGAAGTCTTAATAAATCGGATGAATATAAATCTTTAGACATCTTAATAAAATCTTTACAAAAAGTTAAAGAAGAATTTAAGGATGTGAAATTAATAATAGTTGGGGAGGGAGATAATAAAAATAATTATTTGAATTTAGCAGAAAAATATGGATTAAAACAAAATGTAATTTTTTTAGGGGAGTTGTATGGAAAAGATTTGGTTAGGGAATATCAAAATACAAATGTTTTAGTTTTGCCCTCTGTGAAAGAAAGTTTCGGCATGGTTTTAATTGAAGCAATGGCTTGTAAAAAAGTAGTTATTGGCTCAAGAGTAGAAGGTATTCCTCATGTAATTGATGATAGGAAAAATGGTTTGCTTGTTCCTCCGAAAAATTCAGATGTTCTAGCAAATGCGATAATTAAACTTTTGAAGAATTCAAAACTTGCTAAAGAAATGGGAGAGAATGGATATAAGAAAGTGAGGGAAAATTTTACTTGGGATGTTAAAGTTAAAGATACTGAAAAAGTTATTAAGGGGTTTTTGAAAAAATGATATCTATAATAATAATTGTGAAGAATGATAGGGGTATAGAAAATACTCTTAACAGTTTGGAAAATGTAGAAAAACCTGAAAAAAGTGAGACAATCATAGTTGATGCTTCTGAAGGAAATTTAGATGATATAAGTAAAAAGTTTCCTAAAGTAAATTGGGTTTATTTTCATAATAAAACCAATAAGAAATTTACAATACCTGAACAAAGAAATTTAGGAATTAAAAAAGCAAGGGGGGAAATTATTGTCTTTATTGATGCTAATTGTATACCTAGAAATGATTGGTTAATTGAATTGACCAAACCCTTAATCTATGAGGGAGAGGATATAGTCGCAGGGATAACAATATCTAAAGAGAACTCAATTTATAATAATAGTTTTGGAAATACGAAAAAGAGCAAATATATCGAAGAGTGCCCAACTATCAATTTAGCATTGAAAAAAAATGTTTTTAAAAAAAATGGAAATTTTGATGTGAACTTTAATTATGGTTCTGATGTAGATTTTTGTTGGAGAGCTAGAAATTTAGGATACAAGATTAGGTATACACCGAAAGCAGTAATTTCTCATAATTGGGGAAATTTAAAACAAGATATAAAGAGGGCTTTTAGGTATGGTAATGCTAGAGTAACTTTGTATAAAAAGCATCCTAAAAAAATAAAAGATATTTTATTTTATGAAAAAGATCTTTTCTCTTTGTATGCTATATTATACTTTATATATATAATTTTATTCATTCCAGCTACATTCTTTTTTGTTTACTATCCTTTATTTTTATTAATATCTATCATAAAAAATATTAAGACAGAACCTATTAAAAAATTGATGTTTGATTTTTCTTGGGGGTTTGGGATATTTAAAGAATTATTTTTTCCTAAAAAAATAAAATTTAAAAAAACAACCTATGCAAGACTTCAAAGATAAAATAAAAAACTTCTTTACAATTCCTAAATTTAAAGAAGAAGAATGCACAAAGATATTTGAAAAGGTAACTTTATTTACTTTAACTAAAAACAAATTGTTTTTAGGAATCTTGTTTTTTCTATTAATCATAAATATTTTAGTGGGATTTGATATAAATCAATTTTATATCAGAGCAATTCTCGCATTTATTTTTCTTATTACGATTCCAGGATTATTAATTATGTTAATGTTGAAAATTAGAAAAGTCGGATTTTGGGAGTATCTAGTTTATGTTGTCGGGCTTTCAATTAGTTTTATTATGTTTGGAGGTTTGACTGTAAATTGGATTTTGCCTTGGTTAAATATTACAGATAAACCTTTATCATTATTTCCGATTTTAATTTGCTTTAATATTTTTTTAATAAGTTTTTGGATAGTTGCTTATATTAGAAATAAAGACTTGAAGCCATTAAACATTACCTATCCAAAACTTGATTTAACAAATAGAATATTTTTTATTATTCCAATGTTGTTCCCTGTTCTTTCAATTCTTGGGGCTTTTTTATTAAACAATCACGGAACAAATATTTTAACTATGATTATGATTGGGGGAATTACTGTTTATGTTTTTCTTCTAGTTATTTTTAGGAAAAAATTAAATGAGAATGTATTCCTTTGGGCTTTGTATTGGATGGGATTGGCATTACTTTTATCTTTTAGTTTAAGAGGAAATTATGTAATTGGATTTGATATAAATCAAGAAATGAAAGTCCTTAAATTAATTTTATTAAATGGACATTGGAGCATGAATCTTTTCCAAGATGCTTATAATGCTTGTTTAAGCTTATCAATTCTCTCTCCAATTTTATATTTCTTCACCAATATAAATATTAATTTTATTTTTAAATTACTCATACAAATCTTATTTTCGTTTTTGCCCCTAATTCTTTATTTGATATATAAAAAAATAATTAATAAAAGCATATTAATCTTTCTTGCTTGTTTCTTTTTTATATCTCAATTATTTTATATAACTCAGATGCCTACCCTTATACGTCAAGAGATAGCATATCTTTTTTTCTCGCTATTTTTTCTTCTATTATTCTCAGAACAAATTAAATTCAAAAAAACTTTATTGATTATTTTTGGTTTTTCAATAATAGTGTCTCATTATTCCACTAGTTATATCTTCGTTTTTTCTATTCTATCTACTTACCTAGTAACTTTGTTTATCAGAAAAATCAATTATTTTAATAAAAATAATAAAAACTTTCGATTATTAATCTCAATTACATTATTAATCATATTATTGGTTTTTGGATTTTTATGGACAGCTCAAATAACTCAAACATCTTCTGGATTAACTAATAGCCTTCATAATACTTATACAAAAATTGATGAAATTTTTCTTCAAGAGAGTAAAAGTGAAATGATTCAGGGGCTTTTACTTAAAAAAATCAATTATAAAGAGATATCCCAGAATTATTCCCAAGAGGTTACAACAAATTATCAAAACAATCCAAAATTAAAATTATTTTCTCCAAGTAGCCCTCCAAAATATGCTCCTCCCATTATTAAAGAAGTAAAAAATTACAAAAATTACAAACTTTTTTATCAGATTAATTTTTTCAATTCACTTTATTTTAAAATTATGATTCTATTCGGAACATTTGTTTGTATTATTTTTATAAAAGAATTTAAGAGAAAAGATTATTTTATTTATTCCACTTTTTTTCTTTTGATAACCTTATTAATTGCGATATTACCATATATTTCTTTTTGCTATAATTTTGAAAGGATTTTTCTTCAATCTCTTATGTTTCTTTCTATTATTTCTATTTATACAGGATATAAACTATTTTATTTGATTTCTAAGAATGAAAATTTTTCGATGATTTTATTGACTTTTTTATTGATAATTTTTTTGCTTTCTTCTTCTCTTTCAATCCCATTTGTTTTTTTAGGAGGTAAAGATATTAGTGTTATTTTTCAAAATGAAGGAATAGAATTTAATAAATTTTATACCCATAATTCAGAGACCAAATCTCTAGAATGGATAGATTCATTTTCTAAACAAAACAACTTTTTCTATTTCGATAGGTATTCTAAACTAAAAGTTTTATCAATTCTTCCAAAGTTTAAAGGAGAAATTCTCAGTGATATTTCTTCTAGTACTATTGATAAAAGTTCTTATGTATTTTCAAGTTTTTCTAACATAAGAGGAACTTCTGCAGTTTATTATGGAGGGGTCTCATTTAATTTAAAATATCCTACTAAATTTTTAGACAACAAAAAGAATAAGATTTATAATAATGGAGGTTCTGAAATCTTTAAATGAAAATTCTAGTTTATCCAAAAGACAAAAATCCTTATCAAAATCTTTTATATAAAAATATTAAAGATAAAGTAAATTTAAAATATTTAGGGTCTAATCCAAGTAATACAATAAATCTTATTTTATTACCTTTCCAATTATTTTATAATCGTATTATTGGTTACAATATTTTTCATCTTCATTGGACTTATCAATTTCAATCTCCAATAAAAAATAAATTATTCAACAATTCATTTACGAGGTTTATTTATACTTCTTATTTTCTTCTTATTTTAATTCTATTAAAGTTATTAAAGTATAAATTAGTATGGACGGTTCATAATATTATTCCTCATGAAAGCCAATTTATAGGGGAAATGAAAGTAAGAAAATTTTTATCTAAAATGTGTAATACTAAAATAGTTCACTCAAACGAAACTATTTTAGAAATGAAGAAATTAGGATTAGACATTAAAAATACTTTTGTTATTCCTCACGGAAGTTATATTGGAGTTTATCCTAATAATAAAAAGAATGCTAAAAAAGAATTTAATTTTAAAGAAAATGATTTCGTATTTTTATTTATTGGGAATATAAGGGAATATAAGGGAATCCCTGAATTGTTAAAATCTTTTTCTCAAATAAAAAATCAAAATGTCAAATTATTAATTGCAGGAAATTGTGGAGATTTAGAATCAAAAAAGCTTTTAGAAAAATATTCAAAAACTGATAAAAGAATTAAATTTATCGAAGGATTTGTAGAAGATAATGATATTCAAAAATATATGAATGCTTGTGATGTTATTGTTTATCCATTTAGAAAAATTACTACAAGTGGCTCTGTCCTTTTAAGTTGCTCTTTTGGAAAAGCAATTATTTTCCCAAAACTTGGGGGATTAAAAGAATTGCCAAAAAATATAGGATATTCTTATAATTCTAAAGATAAAAACGGATTATTAAATTGTATGAAGGAATCAATTAAAGATAAAAAGAAATTAAAACAAACTGGGAAAAATTCTTTTGAATATGCACAAAGTTTATCTTGGGAGAAAATTGGAAATAAAACTCTAACTGTCTATGAAAAATAAATTTATTTTCTTAGAATAAGACTTTTTAACTTGACCAAAACAGGATATACATATCTATTTATTAATCTTCGGTTTGAAAACTTGATTGAATACCATATAATATTTTTTATTTTAAAATTATTTTTTAAAAATTCCTTATGTTTTTTTGCAAACTTATAGTTATTTAAAATTACAAAATAATCATATTTTAAGAACTTTATAAAAGAATTTAGTTTCATTCCTTGTTTTGGTTCATGATAACAATAGGTGTGTGGGCAAAAAATTTGTTTAAAACCTTTCTCTGCTACGCTTAATTGAAAATCTGTTTCATTTCTCCACGCTACTGGATCTTTGAAAAGCTTGGTGTCAAATAGAACTTTTTTGAAAACGTCCTTTTTTATTAACATACAAGCATCTAATAAGTAAACTTCTTTATCTGTATTGATATTTGTTTCACAATTTGTTGAGATTAAACTATAATCAACTGGAGATGTTTTTATCTTGTCTGTTCTTAAATGTGCTTGTTTTTTTGTTTCTCCTTCTCCTAACCATATCCTTCTACTTCCTATAACTTCAGCTTTATTTTTTAAAAGATGTTTTAATAATATTGATAAATAATCTTTTTCTAGTTCAATATCATCCTCTCCAATAAAAATATAATCTCCTTTCGCCTTTTTTATACCTACATTTTTTGTTCCACATGTTCCTTTTCTTTCCTTATTTTTTATATATCTTAACAATTTGTTCTTTTTCATAAATGATTTCATATAAATATCTGTACCATCTTTACTACAATCATCCACTATAATAATTTCGTTAACATGTTTTTGATTAATATAAGATGGAAGAACTTTTTTTAAAATTTTTATCCTATTGTAACATGCGATAACAATACTAATGTTTCTTTTATTTATCATTTTTTAACCTCCAACTAAATACAAAATATACTACTCCCATAATTAATTGCCCAACAACCCAAGCCGTTCCAATCCCCAACAACCCATTATCTATCAACGAATAACTTAACCCCAAAATTAAAACAGCACTAATAAAATTAATAAAAACTAATTCTTTAATTTTTTTCTTAATCTGCAATATCCTCCCAAAAACCCCATTAATCCCAACAAAAACCCCACTAACAGCCAAAATCTGCAAAAACCTAAACCCTTCCCTCGCATACTCTTTCCCAAAAGCTAACAGAATCAAATCCCCAAAAAATACAGTAACCAAAATAGCGGGAATCATAATCAGCGAAATAATCTTAACTGCTTTCTTAACTTGCTCTTTTAACTTATCTTCGTTATAACTCCCCTCTGCAAAGAGTGACTGTGTGGTCGCCCCTGGAATGACAAATAACAAACCTGCAATCATCATCGCCATGTAATAGTACGCCGTCGTCTCGGGACCAATCATATTTGTTATCATGAGAGGCAAAACCATGAGAGGGAGACCCCCGATAAAACCCGCAATGTAATTCCCAAAGCTATACTTCCCCATCTTATGAACTATGGAATCGTAAAACGCAAAGTTTGGCTTATACCCAAACTTCCAAATTAAAATAATGAACAAAACTCCCAAGGCAATGGCTAGGGAAATCATCCATGAGC
>JAGLIS010000054.1 GCA_023142835.1 Candidatus Pacearchaeota archaeon
TTTAACTAAAAAAGTAGGTCTTCATAGATCTAGAGTATATGAATCTCTAGAACGCCTTATGCAAAAAGGGCTCGTACATTTTACTATTGTTAATAAAGTGAAGAAATTTCAAGCAAAAAAACCAGAAATATTGTTGAAACTAATAGAAGAAAGAAAGAAGAACATAGAAAAACTTATTCCCTCATTACAACAACTTCAAATCGATCAGGAAACAGAACAAACTATTGAAGCGTATAGTGGAATTGGAGGTGTAAAATCTTTACTTTCTGAGACTTTGGATTTTCAAAAATTTAATGTTTTTGGTGCTCCAAAATTATCTATTGATATAATGAATGAAACGTATTGGAAAAATTATAATGTAAAGGCTAACAATAAAAAAATAAAAACGAAAATGATATTTAATGACGAACTAAGGAATTGGTCAAAAAAAATTAGCAAAATTAACAAGGAAGCAGAAATAAAATTCCTACATAAAAGGTTTGATAATATCACCGAAACATTTGTATCTGAAAAGAGTGTAATAATCATCGTTTGGACATATCAACCTATAGGCTTTATAATTCGTGATTCTTCTGTTGCTAAAGCATATAACCAATACTTTAAAATTTTGTGGAACGAAGCTAAAAAATAAAAGAGGATTATATATAGATAAATTGAAATTTGAGTTTTTAAAGTTTGGTGTTACCCAACCCTAGCAACTTCTGGTAAACCTTTGCAGTGATATGACAGTCTGCTAATGCATCATGAGCTTTTGTGTAATCTATCTCAAAAAAATTTGATATTTCTTGGAGATTGCTTCGAAGACCTTGAGGCACATTTCCTACTCGTTGATGATTCCGCCAAATATACATTGTATCTTCAGATTGATGATGGAGTTTGGAAAGTTTATTTCCTTGATTAAAAAGTGCATTCAAAAATCCTTTATCAAAATGAAAGTTATGACCTATAAGAGAGGTTTTATGTAAGGAATTTTTATCTATAAAGGAATTGATTTGAACACAAGCTTTTGTTGGAGGGATTGCGTGGAGATTATGTTCCTCAATGTCAATTTTATTCACTGCCATCGCCCTTTTTGTGAGATTATAATTGGGGTGTTTAACAAAAATATGATTCTCATCTAAAATCTTTAAAAAATTACGTTCAACATCAATTAGGAGCATTCCAATTGTCAAAGTTTTATTGAATCTTGGGGAGAGTCCTGTCGTCTCAGTATCAATAACCAATCTCTTCATAAAGAATAAAAATTATTAGACTATTTAAGAGTTTATAGTCCCCAAGTAGGATTTAGTCTTCGTTTTATCGTCGCTATTTCTTGCAGAATTGATTTCTCATTGGAAGTTAAGAGATCTTTGTATTCCTTAAATTTTCTAAAATCTGTTTCAGAGAGATTCGTATAAAGTGATTCCCCAACTTTTAATTGTCGCTCAAAGTTTACTCCAGGAATTGAAATTGCTACTTCTTTTCCTTGAGTGGCTTCTTGAACATTGTTTTTGTCTTCTTGCATTTCCTTGATTTGTCCTATTTTTTCATTATCTTTATTTATGAATCGCTCTCCTTTTTTTAGTATACCTCCATTTACTTCCACTCCGAAAACTGCAGGATTTGAATTTCTAAATACAAAATCTAAAATTTTAATTTTTGCGATTGCTGGAAGTTCTTTAAGTTTTTGACGTTCGATTTCCTTCAATTTATTTTCTCTCCATTCTTCAAAGTTTTCAATGAGTTTATAGATTATAGAATCTGTAATTATTTTTATTTCTTTTAATTCATCGACGTCGGTATCTTCAGATAATTTGACATTAAAGCCAAGCAAGATTTTATCTTCATCAGGCAATGTATTAGTCATATAAATATCTTTTTTTGTTATTGGTCCAATACCTGCCTGAATCACTCGGATTTGTTTTTGTTTAAGTAAAAATAATAATGCTTCCAAAGAACCTAACGAATCCGCTTTTACAATTATTCCCATTTTATCAGTTTTAATTTCTTCAGATATTTCATTAGAAAATTCTTCTTTTATTTCTTCGAGATTGTTATTAATTACTTGAAATGGCATTCCTGGGAAAATTTCTTCCTTTGAAACTATCTGTAACCTAATTCCTGTAGCGGCCTTGACCTCAGTTTCCGTCTTAAATTTATTATTTAATGGCTGGGCTTCTTGAATATTTCGAACCTTTGTAATAATTGGTTCACCTTCTATTGATGCTATTGCAATTTCATCCTTGTTTGAAAGTTTACCGTCGTAAAGAATACATTCCAAAAAATTCATCGCTTTATCTTTTTTAACTTCGAGAACAACACCCTTTCCTTGTTCTTTTGTTTTAATTCTATCTTGTAAAAATTTTTGTGATAAAGCTGTAATCATTGCGAGTATTTCTGAAATTCCCTCCCCAGTTTTTGCAGAACACGGAATGACTGCGAGATTTTTCGTGAAATCTGTTATCTTCGAATACATGTCTGCGTTGAACCCGTAAGAATGTAATACTCCAACTAAAATATAAAATTTTTCCTCGAAGTTTTGTTTGACATTTATTGCCTGATTTTCTATCGCCTCAAGCGAGAGTAAAGATTCAGAAGTATTCCAACCAGAAATATTATCTATTTTATTTAGTGCAACTATGAATGGTGTTTTATTCGCTTTTAATATTTTGAGGACTTCTGCCGTTTGCGGTTTAATTCCGTCATTGATATCAATTACAAGAACTGCAATATCAGCTAGTGAACCACCCCTCTTTCGTAAATTAGTAAACGCTGCATGACCTGGTGTATCTATAAAAAGTAAGCCAGGAATTTCCAAAGGGATTTTAAATTTATCTAATATTTTTTCAGCCCGATTTTGGATGTTCTCTTTTGAAAGGGTTGTAAAGGAAATTTTTTGAGTTATCCCTCCAGCTTCTCCTTCTTGAATGATGGTTCCCCTAATTTTATCTAAGATACTTGTCTTTCCGTGATCCACATGACCCGCGACAGTCACGATTGGTTGTCTGATTTTGTAATTGGTTTTCATACTATAATTCTATATACAGTTCCTTAAAAAACTTAACATTCTTTTCTTCGAGAATCATAATTTATAAATAGTTAATAGATATCACTTTAGAGTTACAACTTAACAAAAAGGTTTATTAATTGTATAATATAACTCATTATATTATGAAACAAAATATAATTCAAAGCACAAGAAATTTTAACGCAGATAATGTTAATTATAGTCTTTTAAAAGGTGATTTTGGAAAACAAATCTTAAAAGAATATAACCAATTAGTTCAAGATGAATATCGGAATGCTTCTGCTTTAAATGTATTATCTTTTTCCGATGATGTTGTTAAGGGAAGTAATCCTTTTGCTTTTATCTTATTGAATAGAGTTTTACAAGATCGTGGGAAATGGGTTGCAAGACCTGCTGATTTAGAAAGAGCATTAGAAAAAAGAGTAATTAAGTTAGACGGAACTTATGGAGATTCTAGTTTAGTTTTAAGAAGTGAAAGTGATCCTAACGAATACTTAGCAAAGAATTTAGCATCTCAAGTAAAAACAAAAGGATATGATGTTGGAGGGGACGCTTTAATGATTCTTTTAGCTGGACTTGGATTAATACCAGATTCTAATTCTCCTTATGATTTATCTTTTCAATTAACAGATTCTAGTAAGATAATTCTTGCTCCACAATTTAATAAAACAAATCATGAAAAGGAATTTAATCGCACAGATGAACAAGGGCTTCCAGTTTTTAAAGACCGTGGATCAAGAATATTGTATTCAAGGGAGGAAGGAGGAATTTGCAGGCTGTGCCGTTACTGGAATCGTGACTTGGGCGCTGGGGGTACTGATCTCGTAAATTCGAACTTTAATGGTCTGGTAATTGTATGTTCTGAAGGCACGTTGAAGTAGAAATTCAATATTTTTTAATAATTCTTTTGAAGCATTTAGTTTTTTATTTTTTGACCAAAAAGTTTTCCATAATTTTTAAATTTAAATATATCAATAAACCAAACCTTTTAAAATAAGAAAAATCTCCATAACTTTAGGAACCCGTAGGCTAATGGTAGACCCTCTCGCTTACACCGAGATGACCCAAGTTCGATTCTTGGCGGGTTCATTTTTATTTTCTAAAGATTTTTAAAGATTGAACTTGTAACTATTTTATGGATAAGTTACACATTGCTCTTATTGTTTTACTGGGCATTTCTATAGTTTTTCTAGGGATTGGGTTACTTAAGTCTCCAGTAATCACAGATGCAAGCGGAAACGTAATAAAGGAAGAGCCCGAAGTTTGGTCTGGAGATATAACACCCGACGACATAAATAATATTGCAGACCACGATTGGATAGCTAGATTAAAAATTACAGATGGATCAAAAATGGAAGGTAGTGAAAAAGTTTGTCTCAATATATGTGGAATTCGTTGTCTTTGGTTAGGATATCCTTACAAAAGTCATACAGTGAAACCTGGTTCTTTCTTGTGGGGAGATAAGGAAAACGCAATTTGTGGTTGTGAGTGTTATGTAATTAAAGAATAAACTACCGAACTACCCAAAACAAACAACTTCCAGTCAAAAGTAACAACATTTAAATATCAAAAATTTCAGTACCTTAACATGGATGTATCACACAAAAACATTTCTGAACAAAACTCTGTAGAACAAAATTTAGCAAATGATTATGTTCCAAAATCAAAACTAACCAGTCTTCCAATGTCCAATCAAATAGATGACGCACTAAAGAAAAAAATGGACAAAACTCAAAAAGAAATTGAAAAATTCAAAGAAGAAATTACTAAAAAAATAAAAGACATAAAAGCAATAGGAATAATCCCAGCTCAAGCTAATAAAAAAATAGAAGAAGAATACGAGATTTCCGAAGAAGATTCAAAGAGAGAATTAATTCACATATTAATGGTTATTCCAGAAAAAAAATTCAAAAACATCGGACAAATCCGTCTGGATGCAATTGCAACTGCCAAAAAAATCAATGATAAATTTTGGATTCATGTTGTGACTCCAATAGATATCTGGAACCTAGGGCTTGACTCAAAGTTTGATACAATGGAAGCATTAGCCATGTCCTTCCCAATTCTCGATAAAGGAATTCTCGCAGCATTAAGAGTTACACAAATCCATAAATCCCTCGTCCTAAAAAAATTCGAGAAATATGTAACAAGCTATGTCATCGGAGGATCACTAGTTCGTGGAGAAACAAAGTCCACATCAGATATAGATGTTTTTATAATCATCGACGACACAGATGTAAAACGAATGCCCCGACTAGAACTCAAAGAAAAACTACGAGGAATTATCTATTCTTATATTCAAGAAGCAGAGGCAATCGCCGGAGTAAAAAATAAATTATCTCCTCAAATTTATCTAATGACTGATTTCTGGGAAGCTGTAAAAGACGCACACCCAGTTATGTTCTCATTCATCCGAGACGGAATTCCCCTATACGACCGAGGAGCATTCCTCCCGTGGAAATCTTTACTCAGAATGGGAAAAATTAAACCGAGCCCTGAAGCAATTGATATGTTCATGTCTTCGGGAAACAAACTAAAAGAAACAGTTCAAAAAAGAATTTTCGACGTAGCGACAATGGATTTATTTTGGGGAATCTCGACACCAACCCAAGGTTTACTCATGCTTTACGGACTTACCCCGCCGAATGTTCTCGAGACTGTAAAACAATTTAGAGAAGTTTTTGTAATAAAAGAAAAATTGGTAGAAGAAAAATATGCAGATATTCTTGAGGAAATATCAATTAAAATTTGGAAGGGTTACGAACACGGAAAAATTAAACCTGGAGATATCGACGGAAAAGAGCTTGATAGATTATCTGGAAACGCGATAGATTACATCGAAAGACTCAAAGAATTAAGAGAACAAATTGAAAAACGAACCCAGGAAAATTCAATAGAAAAGATTAATGATGACGTCTTTGGAATGCTTGGAGCTCTTCTAAAGAAAAAATCTGAACAAGCAATACTCAAGGAATTTGAAGAAAAATTAATTAAATCTGGAAAGTTCCCCCAGAGATTTTTAGAAAATTTAAGAGCAATCTCAAAGATAAAAAATGATGTTGCGAAAGCCAAGGGGACTAAAACGAAAAAAGATAATCTGACTACGAAACAAAGCAGGGCCGTCGACGATGCACGAAAATTTGCAACAGAAATTACAACAGCTTTGATGGAATACACTCAACGACAAGATATTGCTTCAATGGAACGAACACGGTTTGTTTTAAAGGGTAAGGATTCAAACGCAGAGGTATTTTTCCTAAAGAATATCTTTATAATTCAAGGTTCAAAAATTCAAAAACTTAATGGAGAAAAACTAATCCAGTCGGATACAAAAGAATTACAAGAGCAATTATCAGAAAATCAGAATAAGGAATCTAAAATTGATTTTAAGGAATTAGAGGTTTTGAGGAAAATGTTTGGTGAGTTTGAGTTGGTTTATTGATTATTTTTTTAATAAAAGTGACCGATACTTAGGAAATGAATTAAGATGATTAACTATTATAAAATTTTCTTCTTCACAGAATTTATTAACAAGTTCTGTTGCTTTATTCCCACAAGCATCGCATGACTCAGAATCCCATCCACCCGAAATAAGTGTTAATCCATAACTCTTTTTATATTTAGTATAATTAATCTCAAGGACATAAAAATTTTCCGAAGGTTTTCCCTTATGCTCTAAAGGACCTGCAACAAATTCAAGTTCTAAACGTTGATCTCCGATTTTTTCAATCTTTTTTTCAAGTATTTCTTGAGATGCCATTGGATAATCATTGTTATCTGAACAGGTTTCATATTCCATATTATTAAATAATTCAACAATATTTAAATTTTTTGGTTTATAATAACTTCTTAGGGGTAACTTATATTATCTTATTACTTTTTATCCCTTGAAAATTATTGAATTTAAAAATGATAAAAGTTTTATAAATATTACTAAAATTTAGAATATATGAATCCCATAAAAACATTTAAAAGTATTTCAACTCTAATTCTAATATAATATACAGGTGAACTATGACGATAAAAAAATTCTTAAAATCATTGAATTCTCACCAGGAATCTTATATAAACTTAGATTTGCCTAATCCAAAAAATGGAGAATATATGCTCGCTGTTTACCATATGATTCCCACTAAAGAATTAAACTTTCTCCAAGTTGCAACAGAAGTAGCAGCAGAATCTTCAACAGGAACAAACTTTGCAGTTCAAACAGAAACCCCATTCTCAAAAACTCTAAACGCCATAGTCTACAAAATTGACTTAAAAAAGAATCTAATCTGGATTGCGTTCCCTTGGAGACTTTTTGACAGAGGTGGAAACATTCAAAATATTTTAACTTATATCGTCGGAAATGTTTTAGGAATGAAACAAGTGAGTGCTTTAAAACTCCTTGATGTCTGGTTCCCTCCAGCAATGTTAGAACAATACGACGGACCAAATTATACCTTAGATGACTTGAGAAAATATCTCAATATTTACAATAGACCTATTCTTGGAACAATTGTAAAACCAAAGATGGGACTAACCTCTGCAGAATACGCAGAAGTAGCTTACGATTTTTGGGTCGGTGGCGGAGATTTCGTAAAAAATGACGAACCCCAAGCGAACCAAGATTTCTGCCCGTATGATAAAATGGTAAAGCACGTAAAAGAAGCGATGGATAAAGCAGTGAAAAAAACTGGGAAGAAAAAAATTCATTCCTTCAATGTTTCAGCTTCGGATTTCGACACAATGATTGAAAGATGCGAAATGATTAGAAATGAAGGATTCGAATCTGGAAGTTACGCCTTTTTAATCGACGGAATCACAGCGGGCTGGATGGCTGTGCAAACTCTTAGAAGAAAATATCCTGACGTGTTTATCCATTTTCACAGGGCGGCACATGGGGCGTTCACTCGTCCTGAAAACCCAATAGGTTTTACAGTTTTAGTTCTTTCAAAATTTGCGAGATTGGCTGGAGCTTCGGGAATCCACACAGGGACGGCAGGTGTTGGAAAAATGAAAGGTGACCCCAAAGAAGATATAACTTCAGCAAATAATATTTTAAAACTTTTAGCGAAGGGTCATTTCTTCGAACAATCTTGGGCAACAGCCCCGGAAAACGATAAAGATATTTTAAAACTCGTTCATGAAGATAGTGCACATCACGTTATTCTCGAAGACGATAGTTGGAGGGGAATGAAAAAATGTTGTCCTATTATTTCTGGAGGGCTTAACCCGACGCTGTTAAAACCTTTTATTGACATAATGGGTGGTGTAGATTTTATTACTACAATGGGTGCCGGATGTCACGCACATCCTAGAGGAACTCAAGCAGGAGCAAAAGCCCTAATCCAATCATGCGAAGCTTACGTTAAAAAAATAGATATTAAAAAATATTCAAAGACACATAAAGAATTAGCGGAGGCAATTAGTTTCTTTAAGAAAAAATAAAATGGAAGTATTCGTAGAACTTAGCATCATCATCGGAATAACTGTTTTAGTAGCAGGGATAACAAGATTATTAAAACAACCCCTTATAATCGGATATATTCTAACAGGGATAATTGTCAGCCCTTATTTTTTAAACATCGTTAATTCCACCGAGACGATAAAAGTATTCTCACAAATCGGAGTCGCATTACTTCTCTTTATCATCGGTCTAAGCTTGAGTCCTAAAGTTATAAAAGAAGTTGGTAAAGTTTCCTTAGTCACGGGAATCGGTCAGATTATTTTCACGTCTTTGATTGGTTTTTTCATATGTAAAGTACTAGGTTTCTCGACGATTATTTCATTCTACATCGCCATCGCTCTAACATTCAGCAGTACAATTATAATTATGAAACTTTTATCTGATAAAAAAGATTTAGAAAAACTATACGGAAAAATTTCAGTTGGCTTTTTATTAGTCCAAGACATTTTCGTGATACTTCTCTTAATGGTAATCTCTTCTTTTTCAGGTAACCTCAGCATGACCAATATATCTCTCGGAGCGATTACAAGTGGAATTTTACTAATCGCAGGATTCGTTTTAATAAGCATTTATGTTCTCCCTAATCTCTCGAAATTTTTCGCCAAGTCCCAAGAGTTCCTGTTTTTATTCTCGATTGGATGGGGTTTAGGGTTAGCTTCTTTATTCCATTACATGGGATTCTCGATGGAGATAGGCGCCTTAATCGCAGGTATCGCCCTTTCCGTGTCCCCTTATCACTATGAGATTAGCTCAAAGATGAGACCCCTAAGAGATTTCTTCATCATCCTATTCTTCATACTTCTCGGATCACAAATGATTTTTGGAAACATAAGTCAACTTATTGTCCCGGCGATTATCCTCTCATTATTCATCCTTATTGGAAATCCACTTATTGTTATGACCTTGATGGGCTTTCTGGGATACAAAAAAAAAGTAGGTTTTCAAGCAGGTCTCACCGTCGCTCAAATAAGCGAATTCTCCTTAATCCTTGTAACCTTAGGCGTTAGTGCCGGACATTTAACAGGAGAAATATTATCACTAGTTACAATCATCGGTTTAATAACCATCTCCGGTTCAACATATCTCATAACCTACTCCGACAAAATATATCCTTATTTGTCCAAATACCTCTCAATATTTGAAAGGAAAAACCTTAGGGAAGAAGGACTAGACTCCCAAGGTTACGATCTCATCTTATTTGGATACAACCGAATCGGATACGATCTTTTAAAATCCTTCAGAAAATTAAAAAAGAAATTCTTAGTTGTAGATTATAATCCTGAAACAAATTTAGAATTATCTAATGAGGATATTGAATGTATATATGGGGATGCCGACGACGAAGAATTCCTAAACGGATTAAATTTAACAGAATCTAAAATGATTGTTTCAACAATACCTGAGTTCGATACGAACATGTTATTAATTAGTAAAATTAGACAGATAAATAAAAAAGCAATTATAATGGTTATCTCTCATAACATTGAAGAGGCAAACGAATTATATAAGATTGGCGCAACCTATGTTATCATGCCTCATTTTTTAGGGGGAAGTCATGCTTCAATGATGATTAACGAATATCAGTTAGATGTTAATAAATTCTTGAAAGAAAAGGAGAAGCATATTAAATATCTTAAAACTCGGAAAAAATTAGGCTATGAACATCCAAAACCCGAGAAGCATAGATAACTTAAATAAGAAATAAAATATTTATTATGGAAAATTTAAAAGGTTTGACAGAAAAAGAAGCAAAGGAAAAACTAGGAGAGTATGGACTAAATGAATTAAAAGAGATTCTTCACGTTTCCCCCTTGAGGATTCTTCTAAGGCAGATTAAAAATAATTTTGTGATTTATTTATTATCTGTGGCAGCTATTATTTCATTCTTCGTCGGTAAATCCGTTACAGCATATACCATCTTAGTAGTTATAGTAGTCGTGATAGGTATAGGATTTTTTCAAGAATACAAAGCGGAAAAAGCTATTTCTGCACTGAAAAGAATGATTATGCCCATCTCAATAGTAATAAGAGATGGGAAAGAGATTGAAGTTCCATCAAAAGAAATCGTTCCAGGAGATATAATCATTTTAAGAACTGGAGAAAAAATCCCTGCAGATTGTTTGATTTTAGAAGCAAAAGAGTTGAGAGTTAACGAAGCTGTTTTAACCGGAGAGTCTCAGGAAGTAAAAAAAATTGAGACAAAAAATGAGAAAGATTACAAAAAAGAAAACCAAATTTTTATGGGAACTCTTATTGTTAATGGTAGATGCGTAGCAAAGGTCTTACATACGGGGATGAATAGTGAATTTGGAAAAATAGCAGGAATGATTTCGACTGCAGAAAAAGAATTGCCCTTACAAGAAAAAATAAACAGTATAACTAAATATATGGTCTTTGTGGTACTGACAGTTTCCATCTTAACTGGATTCGTCATGCTAGTAAGGGGTGCTCCAATTTCTTACGAGTTATTTGTAGATGTTTTAATTGTAGTAATTGCTTTATCCGTTTCCGCATTCCCCGAAGGATTACCTGTTGTATTAATGACAACTCTTGCTTCAGGCGCGTATAACATGGCCAAAAAAAATGCCATTGTTAACAGAATGTCAATTATTGAGACTCTTGGAGAAACCACAGTTATCTGTTCTGACAAAACTGGAACTATAACAACAAGTGAAATGACTGCAAGAAAAATATTTTGCGACAATAAGATTTTTGAGATATCTGGAACAGGCTATGAGGCCACAGGAGATTTTTCATACAATGGAGAAAAAATTAATATTCAAAAAAATAATTCATTAAACCTTCTTCTAAAAGCAGGAATATTATGCAACGATTCAAAAATTAAAAGAACAGGTACTGGTAACGAATACAGTTTAAGAGGAACTTCTACGGAAGGAGCATTATTGATTGCCTCTGCTAAGGCTGGAATCTTCGTAGAAGACTTGAAGATCATAAGAAAAAGAGAGACGCCCTTTAATTCAGAAAGAAAAATTATGTCTGTAGAAGTCAAAGAAAAAAACGGGACTTATATATACGTAAAAGGTGCTCTCGAAGTATTATTAGAAAATTGCAAATTTATCCAAAGAGAAGACAGGATATTTACACTTCGCGAAAAAGATAAAAAACTTATAATAAAAAATGGTCAAGAATTAACTTCAAAATCTCTAAGGACACTTGCAATAGCTTACAAAAAATCTAGTTCCAATAAAAATTCATTCGAAGAAGAACTTATCTTTTTAGGATTAGTTGGAATGGAAGATCCTCCAAGAGAAGAAGTGAAAGAAGCTATAAAACTTTGTTATGATGCGGGAATAAAAGTAAAAATGATTACTGGAGATAATAAAGAAACCGCAATAGCCATTGCAAAACAAATAAATCTTAAAAAAGGAGAAGTTATCGAGGGGAAAGAGATAGATAATTTTAGTGATGAGGATTTAGTAAGGGTTGTTAGGGGTGCAGTTATTTTTGCGAGGGTTCGACCGGAACACAAATTAAGAATTGTTAAAGCACTAAAACAAAACGGGGAAATCGTGACAATGACTGGCGATGGTGTAAATGATGCTCCTGCACTAAAAGAAGCGCACATTGGCGTCGCTATGGGTATAGGGGGAACAGACGTAACAAGAGAGGTAGCAGACCTAACACTAAAAGATAACAACTTCGCCACAATGGTTTCCGCAATCAGAGAAGGAAGAACAATTTTTAACAACATTCAAAAGTTTGCAACTTACCAACTGTCCTGCAACTACGCAGAACTTTTTGTAATTTTTTTTGGTATCCTTTTAGGATTGCCTTTACCCTTACTCGCATTACAAATTTTATTCATGAATCTCATCACAGATAATCTTCCTGCAATCACCCTAGGGTTTAATCAATCCTCTCAAGATGTTATGAAAACAAAACCCCGAAAAAAATCTCAAATTTTAAATAAAAATCTCATAACTTTAATCCTACTTACGGGAACAATAATTGGTCTCATAGTTCTCGGAGTATTCTACTTTTCCCTTACTGTTTTAAAACAAGAACTTATAACAGCTAGGACAACAGCCCTGGTAACACTTATATTTTTTGAAATAGCAAATGCTTTTAATTTCAGATCATTCAGAAAACAAGTCTTGAATCGTTCCCTTTTTATAAACAAATCATTAGTTTACGCATCGGCTATTTCAATACTAGCTACCCTGCTTATAATTTACACTCCTTTAAACAAAGTATTCGAAACTGCTCCAATCAGCTTATTTAATTTCCTATTAGCCTTTGTAGCATCATTATCAATAATCTTTATTTTCGATATTTTAAAAGCACGGAAAGGTGACTTGAATAAACAAGATAATCATTAAAAGTTCCCTGCAGATAAACAAAATCTTTAAAAACAAACATTTCACCTAACTAATATGGTCATTGCAAAAGTTATACAGTTCCGAAGAGGACGAAAGACATATACTCCAAGACACTTCCTTATAGAAATTTCTGGCGTAGATTCAATAGAAAAGGCAAAAGAGTTCGTAGGTAAAACCGTTGAATGGAAGAGCTCCGGAAAAGAACCAAAGATAATCAAAGGTAAAATCGCGTCGACTCATGGAGGAAACGGAGTAATCCGAGCAATCTTCGAAAAAGGTTTACCTGGACAATCAATCGGAACAGACGTAGAAATAATCTAAAATGGCATTAAGAAAAAGTTCGGCATATAGTAAGCGTTACGCGAGACCATATACTCGGAAGTCCAAAAAACGAACAAAGTCCTACATAAAAACCGTTCCAAATTCTCAAATTGTTAAATTCAAAATGGGTGACTTAAAAGGATTCAAAAACGGAGACTATCCTATCCAACTTCATGTTATCTCAAAAGAAAATTGTCAAGTTAGGGATAATTCTATAGAAGCTGTAAGACAGTATCTCAATAGGTTCCTTCAAACAAAGGGTGGAGAGGGATTCTATCTTGAAGTAAAAATCTATCCCCATCATATTCTAAGAGAAAATAAAATGCTTACAGGTGCAGGAGCTGACCGTATGCAGAC
>JAGLIS010000055.1 GCA_023142835.1 Candidatus Pacearchaeota archaeon
TTTTTCTCAACTAAATCAGCTTCAGGAAAAACCACATCATTCGCAAACAACATCTCAGAAGTCCCAGAAACATTAAACGCAACAATATCATCCCTCAACAAATCTTTCGCCTTCTCAAAAACTTCCTTTTTATTTTGATTAACTAATACAATAGAATTCCCTGTCAAATCTTCAACCTCCAAAAGCAAATTTTTATTCTTAGTAATCTTTTTATCAAAAACAGCTGCAATAATTGTATGACTCCCTCTATTCATCCCAATCTTTCTAATTGAAGTCAAATTCTCAAAATTCTTACATTCCAAAACACCTTTTAGAGACTCATAACGCGCACGAAAATGTTTAACAAAATCCT
Organism: Candidatus Pacearchaeota archaeon; assembly: GCA_023142835.1. Classification (GTDB taxonomy): domain Archaea; phylum Nanobdellota; class Nanobdellia; order Pacearchaeales; family GW2011-AR1; genus JAGVXH01. Next base: position 353 of record JAGLIS010000055.1, read on the forward strand.
TCACCTCAATCTTCTTCTGAGGAAAAGCTGGAGCAGAAATTAATTTCACATTTCCATTTTCCTCAATAACTTCCTTAATTTCCTCTTTTAAATTAAGATTATCTTTTCGATAATACCCAAGCTCACTAAAAAAAACAGAAATTTCATCACCTTCCTGTCCAACTCCTAAAAAATTCCCCAACTTATCAAAATTCTTCTCTAATAATCTTTTATTAATAATCCTCTCCTCAATCCTTAAATTTTCGAAGATTCCTATAACCCTTTTCACACCATCTTCTGTCAAACAACTCATTAAATTCAAAATCTCCTTATCTAAAAGAAATCCCTTTTTCATACAATTATATAAGATATTATTTACCATAAAAAAACCTCTGATTGCATGAAAACATGAAACATCTTTGATGTTACTTTACTCATGCAAATTTTTAATATTTCTGATACCATTTTGAAACAAATGAACTTAATTCACCATTTTAAAAATGAAAGCTTACATTCTATACAGAATTGCCTTCAATATCGACCATTATTGGTTCTAACTAAAATAGAATAAATCCCTTAATATACTTTTATATATTTAAAAATAATATAATCAAATACAAAGCGAATCAACAAGAATATCATCTACTTTTTTAAATAAATTTGAAGGGATTGATAACTTAATTTCCCTTGTTCGCCCATGTCTTCCTTTAGAAATAACTCTCGCATTAATTAAACCTAACATATCAATCTCAGCTAAAATATCTGAAATTCTTCTCTGAGTCAAAATATCTGCCTTTACTTGATCACAAACTTTTTGGTAGTAATTATAAACATCTCCAGTATAAAATCTATCCAATCCACCACTCCTTGCTTGCTTCGTCAGTTGAATTATAGAGTATAAAACTAATTGAAATTGCTTCGGCTCACTTTCAACAATATCTAAAATCTTATCCCGCTCCATTTTCCTATTCGCTAAATCAATATACTTCTCACTTATATTCTTCTCACCCTCACGCTCACTTAATTCCCCTGCAATCCTCAATAAATCTAATGCCCTACGCGCATCACCATGCTCTCTAGCCGCATAAGCCGCACATTTCGCGACAACACCATCATCGACAACACCTTCCTTAAATGCACTTTCACAACGATCATTCAAAATATCTTGCAATTGAATTGCATTATAAGGAGGAAAAACAAACTCCTCTTCACCTAAACTAGATCTAACCCTTGGATCAATATTCTCTAAAAAAGTCACATCATTAGAAATTCCTATAAAAGATATTTGAGCTAATTTTAATTCTTGGTTTAATCTCGTTAATGAATAAAGAAAGTTATCACTAATTTTTTTAATTGCCTGATCAATTTCATCAAAAATAAAAACAATTAACTGTTTCTTATTATCAATCAACTCAATAAATTTAGACCATATTTGATCTGTTGGAAGACCTGTCGCCGGAACTGAACCTCCAAATTGCTTAATCAAAGTAGCTAAAATCCTATACTCAGTATCAGCAACTTTCTTCAACTTACAATTCAAATATTGAAATTTAATCTCAACACCAAGTTCCCCACCCCTCTTTAATAATTCATTTTGAACATATTGCACAGAAAGCGTCTTCCCAGTCCCTGTCTTCCCATAAATAAAAAGATTACTAGGTCGTTCTCCCCTCAACGTCGACGCAAGAATCAAAGCAATAGATTTAATCTGCTTATCCCTATGAGGTATAGATTCAGGAGTATAACGGACTTGTAAAACATCCTTACTTCTAAAAAGAGTATTCTCTATAGCCGAATCAAAAATATCACCTAATTCAACACCCATATACTCAATCATCAGTAGAACTATTTAAATCTTCATATACTTGAAAATATATCAACAACACCCTTATTTCATTTAGAAGTAATTATTATAAAACAACTAAAATTATTATAAAAACTTAAATTCTAACTCGACAAAATAATAAATATACTAAAAACCCTACCCCTTCATTTCGACTCCAAAGGAAATATATTAAAATTATTTTTCAATTTATTATATTTCAAATAAATAAAAAATTACTAAAATTACATTAATATATAAATTATAACTTACTATAATTAAAAATATAAGATATAATTTAACATATAATAATATATATAATATATAATATATATATTTATAAATAAAATTTAAAAATAAAAATCATAAAAACTCTTACAAACTTTTATAAAACTTTCCATACGAAATCAAAGGGTCACCCTAAATACTAATTTAATACTATTATTTTCCTTCTTAATATTTTTATTAATAGAATATTGATAAATTAATATAATATATTCTAAAAATAGATAATATAATAATTAAATAAGTATAAAGTGAGTACTATATTTAAATAAAAATTAAAAGAAAGGTTTATAAATAATTCATATCTAATCACATTATGGATAAAAAACCTTTTAAAGCACTTCTAGGAAAACAAATAGTAACAAGAGAAGGAAAAAGATTAGGTATTGTTAAAGATATAACATTCGAAGCACGAACAGGAGAATTAATTCATATAATTCTAAAAGATTTAACAACTTATACTTCTAATTTATCTTTAGAAAGAACAAAAGACCGAGAAGCACTAATTCCTTATAATGCTGTAATTGCTGTAGGAGATTTTATAGTTATTTCAGAAGAAGATTTATTATAAAAAATCTACTATAAAAAAATTTATAAACCCCTTATCTTAAAAATCTATATGGAAAACATAAAATTAATAGGTTCAAAATTTACTAAAATAAATGCTGAGAGAAAACAGAATTTTACAGGCAAACTTACAATAAATACTAATATCCAAATAAAAGATTTAGAGAAGATAGAAGAAATGAAAGATACATTAAAAGCATCATATGAATTTGAAATAACATATAATGAATTAGGAAAAATAAATATTGAAGGAAATGTATTTGTTTCAGCAGCATCTAAGATTATTAAAGAATTATTAAAATCTTGGGATGATAAAAAATTTGAAACTCCAGAACATGTTCAAATTACAAATTACATAATCCAAAAAGCTTCAATAAAAGCATTCGAACTTGAAGAAGAATTAGGACTTCCAATCCATATAAGATTACCAACACTTAGCCCTAAAAAAGATTAAATTTCTTAATATTTCAATTAATTCTCAAATAATTAAAATATATCTCAAATAATAATTTAATAATATAAACAATATATATTTAAAACATAATATCTTAAATAAATTATGCCTTTAATTTCCAAACAAAAAAAAGAAAAAATTTCCGAACAAATATTATATTATTTATATTCTATATTCCCAAATCAAATATTTACATCAGAAATTGCAAAAGAACTTGCACGAGATGAAGAATTTATTAAATTATTACTAAAAAACTTAGAAAAAAAGAATTTAGTCATAAAAATTGATAAAAATCCTCAAGGATTAAAATATTCTAAGAGATTAAGATGGAGAATTTCGAACAAAGCACATGATATATATGAAAAACATCAGTAAATAACAATTTATTCTCCAAAACAAACATTTAACCTATATTTCCAAAAATAACTAATATTATAAACTAAAATACTTTATTTTTATCATGGATCCAATAAAAGAGGCATTTTCTAAAATAAAAGAAGATATGATATCTATAAAAGAAGAGCTTTCATTCCTTAAAAATCAAGTAAAAGATATAATTATATCTCAGACAAATAACCCCTCACAAACACACACACCAACACACCAACACACACATAATCCTTCTTTTAACTCTAATTTTACACACAAAATAGAAAGTTCCATAGGAAATGAAGGGGTTCCAACACACACACCAACACACCAACACACCAACAAACAAACACAAAATTACCTCGAAAATGTTTCTAATGAACCTCTAAAAGACCCCATATCAGAGTTTAAACATGCTAACGAAATTCTAACTTCACTAGATAATGTGAAAAATGGAATAAGAACTAAATTCAAAAATCTAACCCCTCAAGAAATGATGGTTTTTAGCGTATTATACTCCTTAGAAGGACAAAAAATAGGTGAGATAACCCATAAAACCATTGCAATACAACTTAACCTTAGCGAGTCCTCTATAAGAGATTATATTAATAAATTAATCAAAAAAGGCATTCCTATAAAGAAAATAAGACAAAATAACAAAACTATATTGTTAAAAATCTCTCAAGATCTAAAAAATGTAGCTACTTTAGATACAATCATTCACTTAAGAGAATTGTAATTTTCATCAATTTAATAATAATTAATAGTTATTCGTTTAACCGAATAAATACTTAGAGTTCTCACTCATATTATTCTATACTTATAACCCTAAATCTCACTTATTTAGGTGTGTTATTTATCTAACGATTTAATCTAACTCTCACACTTATACAAAACTGATAATTCTCCCTTTACTCTCACTTTTCCATAAAATTTACTCATTTTTTTTACCAAATTTTACTAATTTAACTCTCACTTTTCCAATTTTCTTCAAAAATTTAAGATTTTTGTCTTTTTACCTTCACTTTTATATTTTTTATCACCATTGTACGAATTTCTTCAGGAATATGCAGTCTTTTTTTACCATTTATTTCTCTAGTTTCCTTAACTAAACCTTCATTTTTTTGTTTTATTGCATTTATTTGACCCCTAATAGTGCTTTTATCCTTACCTAATAATGCAGCTAAATCTTCATAACTGAGCTTCATATCAGAATTTAATAAAGCCCATACAATAGCCCTTTCCATTACAGTAAGATTATCTAAAATATCTGTTTGGACAGCCGTTTGGACAACTGTTTGGACAATCTCATGCGTTGGTTGTTTTACCACTCCTGTTTGTAGTTGTTTGGACAACCCCTTAGATATTTGCGGACCAAAGAATGAAACAAAATCTTTTAGCTCCATAAGGTCTTCATGGATTGTTAAAAGTTGATCTTTAATAATAGAAATATCATTCTCATGAGATTCATGTTTATCGTCGAGATGTTTAATCCATTCACCAACTTTATTAAAATCTTTTTTTACATGATCAAACGAATCATGTACTTCAACTTTTAATTTATCAACCCTCTTTTTATGTCCAAATAAATCCCACATCTTAATAAATTTTAAACAACTTTATTTATAAATGTTTCGTGCCGTCCAAACACCAAACACCCAAAATCCTTAATTTAAACACTAAATCATAAAATTTTCCATTTAAAACACTAAAATAGATTCTCTGTCCAATTCATAAACACCTACTTTTATCGTCGATAACCCATCCAAACACCCAAACACTTCAAACTAATTATCCAAACAGCTGTCCAAACACTCAAAATCCTCAACTTAAACATAAACAACCCAAGTCCAAACCCAAACAGCTGTCCAAACAACCTTAAAAATATCTCAAAATATCTAGCCAAAACAATTATAAACTTTGAAAACTTCATCAAAATATGCAATTCAAAAAACAAATAACTAACTCTTTACTCTTCTCTTTTGCAACCCTAATCACATCAATTATAATTCCAATTATTCCCTGCCGGATTGCTCCAGGACTTCCAAAACCAATTTACAAATGGGCACTTTGCAGTCTAGATCCTGACAAAGTTGTAAGCATAAATTCTATACAAGAATTCTTTGGATATACCACCTCATTAACCGAATCATATTTCATAACAATTCTAATTGCATTCACAGTTGCAATGATATTTTTTCAGCTCACAACAAAAAAACAAAAAAACAAAGAAAAATGAAAGATAATATTATCCTCGGAATTTTAATAGGGATTGTAAGTTTAATAGTAGCATTAGTTGTTGGCTCGGGGATGATTTCAAAAACTTTAACAGTTCCAGGAATCCCCGAATTTGTTATATTTATCGCAGGATGGGTAGTCATAATAGTTGCAATAATCGGAACAATCCTTACAGTTTTCACAAAATAAATTTACAACCTTAAAATATTTATCCAAATTTTTCAACCACTTTTATAAAATTTTCAACTACCTAAAATAACCAAAATATCTAACACCAATTATAAAATATCCTTGCACTAAGTTTACCAAAGTGCACAATCTCCAGATATGGAGACAGAATTTAGTAAGCCCAAGATACCTAAAATTTAAACTTTTAATATTTATCAAAAAATAAACCATCCTAACAATCTTAAATAAAATCCTAAAATTAATAAGACATACCTATGAATATTTACCAAAAATTCCACCAATTTATGAAATATCTCTTAATTATACCAAAAGTTCGCATAATATAGATTGTATGACGTTCTTCCATTAAAAAACGAACGAAAATAGCATGTTTGCACAAAGTTTTTAATGTGCGAACGCTTTATTTTCAAATGATAAAAGAATGTGCTAATTGTAATCAAGAAAAAGAACACCATGCCAAAAACCTCTGCTACACCTGTTATAAAAAACTCAAATGGCAACCAAAAATAGGAACCTGTAAAAGATGCAAAAGAAAAATCAACCTCCATGCCAAAAACCTCTGTGCAGGATGTTACAATTACCTCTTCCACCTTGACAAAAACAAAGCTTACAACCAGAGAAAATCGAACAACGTAGACCTTAAAACTTACCAGAAAACCACCAAAGAATGCATCATCTGCGGATTCGACAAAATAATTGACCTACATCACATCGACCTCAACAAACAAAACAATTCCCCAAAAAATCTAATAGGCCTCTGTCCAAATCACCACAGAATGATCCACAATTACAATTTCAGGCCAGAAATATTCAAAACCCTAAAAGAAAAAGGCTTTGACCTCCCCCTAGAAGAAAAACTCGAATTCCACAAAAAGAGGTCATAGTCAACATTCACATAATTCTCCAACAAATTTCAAGAGATTCTAACAGATTTTAACCTCTAAAGTTGATACATTCATCATTTCTAACAAAAAACACGCTCAAAATCCCTCAAAACACGAAATAGCCCAATTTTCCTACAAAAAAACATAGTTTTCAAATTTTCCTAAAACTAATTATAATTTAAGTGAAAAAGTGAGAGTTAGCAAACCTCAAAAAAAGTTTCCAAAAGACTAAGATATGTGAAGAGTGAGAATTAACAAATAAGATTACCTAAAGAAAAGTGAGTTTTATTTATCGTCTAAATTAAACAAAACTCTTAACAAAATAAACCCTATAAATATAAATTCTCTTCGATAAAACTCACCAATAAAATCAAGATTATAGTTATTCGGTTAAACGATTAGTTATTAGAACTTAAAACTTAGATTAGAAACGTCAAAACCAAAAGATTTATTCTTTTAATTTATTTTTTGACAAAATAATCATAAAAGCTATCAGGAAATATATAAGGCATTCTACTAGCTACTAATATCATAGAAGTAGATGCAGTTAGCATTGATAAATCCATAACAGAATCATCAAACACACATTTCAAAACTAATAATCCCAAACCCGCACCAATAACACAAGTACACGCAATATCCTTTGTATAACTCATATTTTTTTTATATTCTTCTCCTTCTCCCATATAAATTTGATTTATTTTAATATTTATAAATATTATGTCAAATAACAAATAGATACTATTAAGTTAATGTAATTAACACAAAAATTTCCAACCAACTTCAAAATTTAAATAATAACCTCCACAAAAAATATAAACACGAGTTCGCACAAGATAGCAGGTGATAAATGGAAAGAGAAGAATTTTTTAAAAAAATAGAGGTAGAACTAAAAATTTCAAAAAACTCAGATTATACTATTAGGAATTATCTCAAAGCAAATATTGACTTAATAGATTTCACAGAAAAATCTCCAACCCAAATAACTACTGACGATGTAAAACTATTCATTGCTAAAAACCTAACTGACAAAGCAGCCACATCAACAATCCTTTTTCTTTCCGCAATCAAATATGCCTACACCTCAATTTTAAACAAAGATATCACAACATCAATAAAACGACCAAAAAAAGAAAAGCGACTCCCCACAATATTATCAAAAAACGAAATCAAAAATCTATTCAAAGAACTCCAAACTCAAAAATCAAAATTGATGGTCTGCTTAATGTATGCCTGCGGATTTCGAGTATCGGAACTAATCAACTTAAAAATTGACAACCTAAACTTCTCCGAAAAAATCGGGCATATCCGTCAAGCAAAAGGGAACAAAGATAGAATTTTCAACATCCCTGAATTCTTAATTGAAGAATTACAAGAACAAGCTAAAAAACAAGAAGGCAAAATATATCTCTTCACCGGACGAAACGGAAAACTTTCGACGAGAAATCTCCAAAAAATTGTATCCTCTGCAGCTAATCGTGCAGGATTAAAAAACATCCATTGCCACACACTCAGACATTCTTTCGCAACCCACCTTTTAGAAGATGGCGTAGACATCCGAAAAATCCAAGAACTACTTGGACACGCAGATCTCTCAACAACCCAAATCTACACCCACGTCTCTACAGAAGAACTTAAAAAAATCAAATCTCCAATTGACAATTTAAATTAAATTTCCTTTTTCACAATCCGCCTATAAATCTTATTCTGAAATTCCTTTGGCAATTTTTTATAAATATCTCCTATCTTGGAGTGAATCCTAATCGCATCATCTTTTCTAAAATCATCCTTAGCTTCCTCATATTCATTTACCAAATTCAAAACATCTTTCTTATTAATAGCAAGACGGATTTTCCCAAGTTCCATGTAAAAAAACATCTTACATTTTTTAGGCAATACTTTGTAAAGATTACCCATTTTACAATAATTATCCCGAGCAGCCTCAATATTATTTTGTCGAACCAACAATCTAGTTTTATTTATCAACTTCAAAATTTCATCCACATTAACATCCTCCTTCCACTTCTCAATTCTTATCTTACCAAAAATAAAAAATCCAAGATAACCTAAAAATAAAAATACAGTCAAACCAAAAAAAGAAAAGAAATTAAGAGTATCTCCGATTCCAACAAAAAAACCAGTTATCCCAATTCCATCAGACCCTTCCCCATAATCAAATAAAATAGTTCCAGTTTTTTCAATGTCGGCCAAATCAAAATCATCCTCAAAATAATAAACAATACCTAATTCCTCAATTTCATCCAACTCCATTTCCCAAATTTCAGAATCAACATTATTTTTATCAGAAATAAAAACAACATCCTCAGAAACACTACTTGGAATTACCTCTAAAATTTTACCTTCAAAATCCTCATCAACATCCAATTTTTTACTAACCAAAATAATATCATCAGTTTTATCAAGATAGTCAATTTTCAATTTCCACGTTTCAACCCTAGTACTCAACATTCCCTGTAAATTTTCATTAAACTCGCTTAACCTTCGAAGAGTACCATCGCTAATTTTAGCACCATCAGCATTCATATAATCCGAGACAATATCTTCAATAGAAAAATCAACACTATTTTTTGTATACTCATAACTACTCTCAACACTAATATCTAAAATAATATTTTCCTTCATCTCATCTATATCCTCATAAATCTCCTTAACCCTAATTTCCCTTTTATCCTCAGTCATAAATTTCAAATTAAACTTCAAATCCTGATCCATTTGTACAAGCTGTTTTTTATAAGAATTCATATCATTATCAAGTTCAAGAAGCTCCAACGCCCCCCTTTCTTCAGCACCAAACCCATCCTTTTTATCCAAGAAAGAATTAATACTATCAATTAAATTTTCAACCTCAGCCTCCCTATCATAGCCCTCCGGCTTATCACCCTCATTCACAACACCTACTCCGTCAAAATCAACACTAAAACAATTATAATCTTCATTATGATTACCAGCACCATCATAACATTCAACCTCCCATACATAATCTCCTTCATCAAAATTCTCCAATTTAATTTTAACATCATCATTTATATCTAAATCACCCTTAAAGGCCAAATTTCTATCATCAGAATCAATAGGGAAAATTAATTCACCATATCCACATAAACCATTATTGTATTTAGTAGCATTATAAAGTTTAAAATTACAATTAGCAACATCAACATTGTCGTCGACATCATACAAAAATTCAATAACAGAATCATTAACAATTTCATCCCAGCCAGGATAATATAATTTAATCTCAGGAGTTTCATTATCTTCTCCAGAGGTAACTGTTAGTGTATCGCTACCCGTAACATTAAAAGATATATCATTAATTTCTCCGCGAACAACTACAGAAAACTCACCCGATTTATCCGGCGTAAAATCTCCAACATTAATATACTCATCAACATTAAAACCACTATTAATACTATTACCAACAGGTTTATCACCAACAGAAATAAAATAATATCCATTAACATTATCAAAACCACCAGAATTAATAACTAATTTTATTTCTACATTTTCGCCTAAATCAATTTCTATATCTGCAAAGCTAACATCAATAGAGCCCACCGAAAACTCACTTGAAATATTAATCTCACTATCATTATAATTTGCAGTCGCAACCAACCCATAAATACCTGGAGTAGAAATTTGTGAACTATCTATTATAAAACTTCCAATTCCAGTAGTGTTATAATCAATATTCTTTGAAGAAGTTCCATTCACTAACTCAAGTCCAACAAACTCAATACCTTCCCCATAACTAATATTGCCGACAATATCCTCATTAATTAAATAAAACTCATCCAAAGAATCAATTGAAAAATTAAGAACATTAAAATTCCCTGAAGTTGAAACTTTACTTGTTCCAAGGATATCTTCATCCCAACATTCGACAGCCCAATTATTAGAGCCACTAGAAAGTTCCCTATCCATACTCTCTTCTCCCTCAATAAGAATAAGACTTTTATTAATACCCTCAATTTCAAGCATGCAGGCGACCTTAGACAAATCCTTATAATCAACATTTATATCGAAGATGATGGGATTAGAAACAGTCGAACCATTATCAGGACTACTAACTGTCAAATTAATAGTCTCACCACTTTCATTTCCATCAACAATAATTTCAATATTATAATACTGCGTCGACAAATGAGGAACAATCCACGAAACTCTCTCAATCAATCCATCCTCATCGACGTCAAAATATTCAATATCCTCCAAAACAAACACTCCCTCATTCTCCCAAAAAATCCTAATATTTTCCTCCAACGCTGGCATCGGCAAATCAGAATAAACTCTGAGCTCATCATCAAAATGCACATCACTCGAAATCCGAACTACCCTAATAAAATCACCTTTCATTATTTCCTTAATTTCAATCTTAACTTCCTCATCCTCACTAGCATTAAACGTAATCCTTGTCTGACTATCTTCCACCAAACTATTCTCAATCTTCTTCAAACTTTTATTCTCTATTAAATCAACCTCCCCTATCAAATCATCAATATCAATATATTCAACCCCCCCCTCACTAAAATTAACATCTTCCGTAACATTCACACTAACATTTTCATTAACCCCTCCAGTAACATTCACACCAACACTCCCAACAACTTCCTCACTAACATTAACCTCCACACCCTCGCCAATTTCATCACTAACATTAATATTAATATCATCCGAGAATAAATCATCCTCAACACTTTCAACTATCTCCCCTTCATCCAATACATCTTCTATCAGAACATCATCAACAATTTCTTCCACTAATTCCACAACATCATCCTCTAAAATATCATCAACACTTTCATTAAAATCTGCTCCAATAAAATTTACATTTAAACCAATTAATAATACAAACAATAAAATTATATTTAAACTCCCAATTTTTCCATTCACCATTATATTCCTTAATCACCCCCCTTTAAATTTTTATTTGTCAAAAACCCTTCATTATACAACCAAAGCGTAAGAATTTTTCCTACAACATCCTGTTCATTACTTCCCAAAACTCCCACAAGATTCGCAATAACATCCCTTTGACTTTTTGTGATAGTACATTTCACAACATTAGTTTCCGCTTTAAACTTATTTAAATCTTTTTTAGGCATAATCTAAGGACTAAATAAGACTTTATAAAGATTATGATTTCCTTTCTAAAAGCTTAAATAAATCAAACCTATTCATTAAGAAAGAATGAAGATATTATCCGTAAAATTGTTGGTGTGTATTATGTTATTTAGCCTCAGTTTCGTAGCTTCAGAAACATCCACAACACTCAACATACAAAACAACCCAATTTATTTAATAAAAAATATAGAAGACACATTCATATTAGGAGATAAAGAAAGTATAAACATTATAGATCTAGATGAATATTTTATAAAAGATAGTGGAGAAGATTTCAATATAACTTATAGCCCCTTAGAAAACGTTTTAGTAACAATAGACTCAGAACACCAAGTTTCATTTTACCCCACTACAGGATATATAGGAACCCAGTCGATGAATTTTTCAGCCGAAGATTCCCTTGGAACCACCCATAGTAATAATTTTAATCTGATAGTAGGCGAGGACACAATACCTCCAAAATGGTTCAACCCTCGGAAAGATAGAATTTCAGTATATCAAAATCATCATGTAATTTTTACAACATTTTGGGAAGATGATATCGGGCTCACTAATTATATTTTTTCAATCAATCAAGGGAGTGGATGGGTAAATTCCTCAGAAATTAATTTTTCAGGACAACAAAACACTTCAACTAATAGAGTCCAAATTCTTGCATCCCCCCTTACAACTGTATTCTGGAGATTCTATGCATCAGATGAAGGAAATAACCTAAATGCAACAACCATACAAAATTTTTCAGTAAATGAATATATCTTTTCAGGAGATTATTCAGAAGAAGGAGAAAGCACAGAATCATATAGCTCAGACGAAATAATTATAATCCCAATATTAGCTGAAATATTTTCCCATTCCATAATTCCTTCAGGGTTCAAGGTAAGCATATCTAGTCTAAAGATATCTATACTACAAGGAGATACAATAACAAAAGTCATAAAAATAAAAAACATAGGAGATATCCAATTAGAAATTTCAGCTTATCTCAAAGAAACAAGTATCTTCGGAATATTAAGTGACAACCTATTTACAATAGAGCCTGGGGAAACAAAAGAACTTTTAATAGAGTTCAAAATCCCTGAAGATACAATGCCCGAACAATATTATGATATACTTATATTAAAATCGACAGAATCCAAAATTATACCTATTATAATTGATGTTAGGACATTTCAACCAAACATCTCTATAACAACATTTATTTCGGAGGAAAATAAAGTAACAGATATCAACGAAGAGATCGTAGCAACCGTTACAATTCAAAATTTAGGAGATATAAGAAATATTACTGTTGATTTATTTTACGCTATCAAGGATTTTCAGGGAAACATTATGGAATCAGGAAATAAAGAGGTTACACTATCAAAACTATTCGAGGAAAATATATCATTAACCGTCCCCGAAGATACATTAGAAGGAGAGTATATCTTTTATGCGAGGGTAATATATGACGATTTAGTAGACCTAGATTCAAGCACATTTTTTATAGGATATAGATTCAAGATGATGAGTTTAATAAAAAAATTCATTTATCCGGTAATTATAACTATAATGCTTGTAGTAATAATTACATTAATATTAATTTACAAAAAAGCTAAAAAGAAAAAGAGAGCTTTAGAGTTATACTTATTATTAAATGAATTAAAATCATTAGTTAAAAAAGGAAAAACATCAGAGGCAATTGAAATCTATAAAAGAATAAAAATTTCATATGGGCAGAGTATTCCAAAAGGATTTTCCGAAGATAAAGAAAAATTAAAAACAGAATTGGAGAAATTTTCAAAATTATTAAAACAAAATGACGCTACAATTCCTACAGAAAATTCCCCGGACTCAGAATTGAAAGAGCCCATTGAAGAGACATCAAATCTTAAAACAGAAATTAATTCAGAATCAAAATCACTAACACAACAAGAACCTTCGAAAAAATTATCTACAAAAAAAGAAGTAGCCCCATCCAAAAAATTAAAACTATTAGATAAAAATAAACCAGCGGCGGAAAAATCAAATGAAACATAATAATATTTTCTTTATCTATCTTATTTTAATATTTTTTAGCGGAGTAGGTATCGGAACGTCATACGGGAATCCAATTATTACAGACGACTACGAGATATCTGAAGATAAAATTAATAAGGCAATTCGAGAAGGAAATATTTTAGAAGATTTTATAGAAATAAAAAACAAGCAAGAATTTCCCTTGAGCATAGATATTTCAATAGGGGGTGGGGTTGAAGATTTAATTACATTATTATCAACACAAATAATTGTAGAACCTAGAAGTTCATCAAAGATAAGTTTTAATATTAAAGGTGCAAGCTTAGGAGAATTTAATGGGGAGATGGTATTATCTAAAGATATATCAGAAAAAATTCCAATAAACATATCAATCGTAGATTTTTCACTCGATCCAATATTTTTAATACAACTAGATTTACTCGAAGAAAAATTTTCCCTCACAAAAGAAATAGAATCAAAACTAACCCTTATAAAATTAAAACCATTAGACATTGAAAATATTTCTCTTATTTATAATATCATAAATTCTGATAACCGAACAATTCAATTAGGTTCAGAAATCATATCATTAGAGAACTCCAAACAATTATATAAAAAATTTAAATTTCCAGAAAATTTATCAGAAGGATATTATGTATTCCAAGTCTTAACAACTCATAACAATAAAACAACTAAATCAGAATCATTATTTATCGCAAAAACACCCTTCTTATCCACAAAACTTTTTGGGTTTCTACCAATTTGGATGATAATTGCGTTTGCAATACTAGTCTTAACGATTCTTTTGACAATTTATTTAATTAAAAGACACATTGAAAATAGTAAAAAATATAAGATGACATTAGACATGAAAACCCTTCAGAAGAAGGAAAAAAATTCTTTATGGCTTGGAAAAATTGCAGAAAAGAATGAAGATGCATACATTGACCCCTATAAATTAACAACACATTGCATAACAGCAGGAGCGACGGGAGGAGGAAAGTCAATAGCAGCACAAGTAG
>JAGLIS010000056.1 GCA_023142835.1 Candidatus Pacearchaeota archaeon
AAACAGCCTAAAACAAAGAATGATATTTTTGTGCAAAAAATTTGAAGAGATTTATGAATCAAAAGATGTAACAAAAATTAAAGAAAGAGAATTACATACATTCTTCACCGACATGAGAAACGGCGTCATTAAAAGAGTCGACGGAAAAGTATACCAAAATCCTGCAGACTTCGTGAGAATAATTAAAGCGTTCTGGCACTGGCATCAAAAAGTTAATCGTAAAAAAGGAATTGAAATTTATGACATAACTCAAGACTTAGACACCAGCTCAGAAAAACCGAAATGGGTTTACTTAACCGAAGAACAAATATGGAAATTATGCGAAGCCGTCAATTTCAAATATCGAACCATTATCACATTCCTTTTCGACACAGGAATAAGAGCTCCGAGCGAATTGATAAATATTAAAGTTTCAGACTTACATAATAACTGCAGGGAACTAACTATTAGGGATGAGGTGAGCAAGACTTTTGGCAGAAGAATAAAGCTAATGCTTTCCTCAAAAATCTTAAAAGAATACATCAAGGTAAACGACTTACAACAAGAAGATTATTTATTCCCAGTTAAATATGGAACCGTCAACGACTACTTAAAAAAATACTGCAAGAAATTATTTGGCGACGTAGAGAGTCCTGCAGGACAAAAATATTCAGAATTTACTATGTACGATTTTAGACATTGCTCTTGCTGTTATTGGTTGCCGAGATATAAATCCGAGTCAGCATTAAAATATAGATTCGGCTGGAAAAGATCCGACAAGATACATTATTATTCAGGAATGCTCGGCATGAAAGACACAATCAACGAAGACGATATGTTAGTTGATTTGACAAAAACAGAAATCGAGAAGAGATTGGTTAGAAGTGAAAATGAAAAGGATATTTTACAGGATAGACTTGAGATGTTAGAAAAACAAATGAGTAGGATTATGCCTGAAGTTGAGGGTATGGGGATGGCGTTTAAGGAGATTGGGTTGTTGAGGGTTGTTAAGATATAAAGTTATCAAAATGGAGGGATATAAGTGCTAGTGTTCCAACCGAAAAAATTTACAGAATGATATAATCAAGGAATGTTAAGGTAAAAGATTGGAAAAAAGAACTTGCCACACGAACTTAATTATTTCCCCAACATAGTTAAATATGGAACCTATTAGAGTTATAATTACTTGTCCTAAAAATATAGATATTAAAGAGAGTATTAGAGTGCTAATATAAAAATGTCCAGCTATTTTTGAATAATCAGAAGCCTTATTTTTTATAAAATTAGAAATAGAAAGAGCAAGGAGGCTAGCAACTGTGAATAATAGAGCGATACTACAATTTGCCCTGAATATTTCAGAAGCCATATTGGAAATAAAAATATAGCCTGTGAATGCAAGAATACCTAATGGAATATAAACCGTATTGTTTAAAGCGGATACATCTGTTGTGATATTCTTTCCAAATTTCTTTTCAATAGAACTATATTTTGCTTTTGTTTTGTTGTAAATTTTTGAAAATATATTTTTTGAAGGCTTATATCTATATTCTAAAAACATACCCCCTATTAGTGATAGCAGAATTACGAGTCCTAAGAAGATTAATTTATACTTGAAAATATAATCCTGAGATTTGAAGTCTCTTTTAAGAAGATTATTTGTTCCCCTACATTCTTCCATTCTGTTGTAGAGGTCTTTATGTTGTCTTTTTATGTAGGAAATTTCGTCAACCATTAAAGTCAAATTATTTTTAACAGATTCTATATCATCCCTTTGGTACCTATGTCCATGAGGGTCAAGGCTTGAAAATATTCCATTGCTTGTATTTATTATATCTGATTTATAAAATGGGTTTATGTGGTACCTAAAGTTGTATCCCGAGAGAAGTTTTTCATTATTCTGAGCGCATTCATATAATGAATAATATTCTATGGACAGAAGAGCTTTATAATAAAACCAGTGAGCCATATACAACTTGCTCAATTTTTCCTCTATAGTTTTCCCCTCATTTGATTCTTTGATATATTCTTTTGCTTCAGTAATATATTCTTTTTCTACTTGATTTCTGAGGGTTAGACTAGATAATTCAAATTTTCTCTCCGAGAAAAAACTTTCTAATTTATCTAGCTCTTCCCTTTCTCCATAAGTTGTTCCCTTGAGTGTATTGTCTTCTGAATCAGAAACTCCATATGTTAAATTTAGAGAAATTTCCTCGGTGTTCTTGTCTACCCATATTATTTCTGGAAAATCATGTTTTGCAAAAATCACTAATTCCATTTCCCAAGGGATTAAAATTGAAGTTGAATATCCATAATCTGAACAACCCTCTAGCCCTTTTTTGACATATGTTTCGCCTAATCTTAACCCATCATTAATATCAGTGGTATCTCTATATTTGTATGTAAATCTATTTTGACCTATATAGATAATGGAATCGTTAAGAATTTCTCTATTATCTGGAGAAGGATTTACGCATCCCTTCAGAGTAATAGAAAATTCAGGATTATCATTTGTTTTAAGAAAATAAACTGAAGAGGTAATAAATATCAATATTAGAAATATTCCAGTAAAAATTTGTATTTTTCTCATAATTTTATAGGTTTTGGTATTTTATATATTTATCATCCAATGGAACATATTTAACTAAAATACCAAAAACATTGTTTCTCTAAAAGGTATATGAGTAATTTACTTAAAAAATTAAATAAATTGGTAGCAGTGTTGTAGCACTACAAGAGTTGTAGTAGGATTTATTAATATTGTTTTCTTAAATTATTTATCTCTATAATGAATAAAATCTTATAGTGATATTGGGCAAGATAATTGCTTCGGTTATTATCCTGGCTTCACTAGTAAATAAATTGGTAAACAAATTATGGAACATGAAAACAGAAATAACAAAAATACAATTGGTGTGGGAATCCTACGCT
>JAGLIS010000057.1 GCA_023142835.1 Candidatus Pacearchaeota archaeon
GTTCCTAAATCAATTCCTATAATTTTACTCATTTTCTTTTTCCATTATTTTTGTTATTTTAACTTTTGAAGGTCTTATAACTTTATCGTTTAATGTGTAGCCTTTTAAAAGTTCCTCTATTATTTTTTCGTCTTCTTCTCCTTCTTCTTGGATTAAGGCTTCGTGAAATTCAGGGTTAAATTTTCCTTCTGCCTTTATTGTTTTTAATCCTTCATTTTCTAAGACAGTGTATAATTCTGAATAAATCATGTTTACGCCCTTGTCATCCAGATGTTCTAATGCTAGTTCAAAATTGTCAAGAATTCCTAATAATTTGATTATTAAATTTTCATTAGCATTTTTTACAAGATATGATTTTTCTTTTTCAATTCTTTTTCTGAAATTGTCAAATTCTGCCTGTAATCTTTGCAATTGTTCGATGTAATTTTTTTCTTCTGTCATTTTAAATATCTTGTTGATTTTAGTTCAACAAGTTCACTTTAAATCAACAGGTATATAAAGCTTTCTATCTTATGGTTTGTATGGAATATTTGAAGGAGATACGTATTCTTAATGTGGATTTTTCGCGTAAACGGGTCTTGAATGAGGAGCTTCAGATGTTTTCGCATTGTCTTGGGATGTTTAATAAGAGGGATAAGGAGAAATCTTGTTTTAGGATTTTTGTTCATCTATTGGAGGAGAAAGGGTATTTGTCTTCGGAACAACTTGCGAAACGTTCTAATCTTTCTCGGGCTACAGTTATTCACCATATTGGGAGGTTGATAGATTCGGGACTCGTTATGAAAAAAGAACAGGGATACTTTTTGAGATTTGATAGTTTGGAGGATTTGACGAGGGAGATTGAGAAGGATGTTTGTTCGACGTTTAAGAGGTTGCGGAAGATTTCTAAGAGGATTGATGAGGGGTTGGATATTTGAAATTGGGGTTGGAGGTTGTTATTAGCTATAAAATTTAGGGGCTCAAACAAAAACTTATTAAATGAAATTAGTTGAAATACAGTATGGAAATTAAAATTAAAAGAGCAAATCAAGAAAATTTGGAATATATCGCAAAAATATTTTTAGAAGAATCTAACAAAAAGCCATATAATCAAAATTATACTCCTAAAACAATAAAAGTAAGAGTAAAAGATATGTTTAATTTTGGAAGTATTTATATGGCTTGTATGGGGAAAGAAGTTATAGGATTTATTGCAATTGCAGGAGAAGGAAAGGATGATATTTATATCGATGAATTTTGGATAAAAACAGAACATCAAAGAAATGGGATTGGTAAAAAATTATTAGAATTTGCAGAAAATCTATATAAAGAAAAGGGTGCCAAGACAATTAGTGTTATGACTTCTAGAAAAGCGGGAGCTTTTAAATTTTATATAAAATTCAATTTTAAAGAGAATGAAGAAGAAGTTATTTTAAAAAAAGAATTAAAATAATTTTTATTAGTCCAAGAACGAGGAGTTAATGTTATTGAATTTAAAAGTTTTTTAGAAAATATTTTAGAACAAATAAAATCAAAGGACTTAAATTTATTGGGAGAAAAGGAATCTCCACCAAAAGAGTATTAGATTCGTCTTTAAGTTTATCTCGTTTCATTCGGAGAAATGGTTCTACTCTCTCTGCTTCGTTCAATCCACGCCTTGCAGGCTCTTTTATCCAAATTTTACATATTGCAAAAATTCTCTTAATCGTGACGTTAGTTTCAATTCGAGAAAGGGGAAATAAAAATATAAGAAATACAAGAATCGGAAACAATAAAACTTTAAAGTAATAACATTTATAAAGTAAAATATATTTACGAATTTATGAAAACCACAAATCAGTTATTAAATGATTCAAACAAAAGAAAAATTAAAGATTATGTAATTATTCCAGCTTTAGCTGCATTTTCTTTACCAGTCGCAGGTGTATATCTTGCTGCAAGAAAAAATATTGGCGGTAAATTTTTGAATGCTGTAATGGGCGCAGGATTATCATTTACTTTAGCACTTGGAACTTATAATTTTCAAATTAGAGATGTTGCTAAATATGAAGTTGGTAATATTCAAATTGAACATAATTATGATTATTCTATTAATTCAAAAAACACTCCTACATTATTTGATTGGGTTGTAGGATCATCAAAAGTTCTTGTAACAAATTGTACAACTTTGGATTTATTAGTTAATCCTCCTAAGGATAAAATTACCACAATAACAGTCAATGCTAAAGATGGATACGATAATGTTAAAGGAGTTTACAAATTAAATGATTTCCAAACATCTTTAGACTTAAAAAATGTTGAATTGCCAGAACCTGAGAAATTAGCTTTAGATGGTATACTTATTAATGGGGATATTGGTAAACAAGCTTATGGTGCGCTTTGTAAAAAGACATTTGAGTCTGCACAAAAAGAATTTTAAAATTAGTCTCGCTCGGCTCGCGATTTTCCTAAATTCAGCCTAAGGCTGAACTTTGTTAAATCACAAATATTATATTCAATGATGGGGAGTTGGATATTTAAAATTGTGGTTGGAGGTTGTTAATTGTAATCAAGAAAAAGACCTTGAACGAAAAAGGACTGGATTTCTAATAAAGTTTAGAAGAAGAAAGATCTTTTTTGTGGTTGCTTTGATTGTTTGTACAATTCCCTTGCTTTTGTAAAATCTTTATCATATACTAAGGATGAAAGATCTCCAGGGGCTAACCCTCTTAAATTAAGAGCGTATAATGCACCTAATTCTGCCCTAATTTCTTCTTCATCAACTTCTTTAAGATTAATTTTCACGTTTTGATTTTGTCTTAAAGCATCGGTTAGATAATCTAGTCCTTCCATGCCTTCAAGTGCATGTGTTTCTTCATGTCCTCTTAATCTTATGTTTCTTCGTGCATGTATTTCTTCATATCCCCTTAATCTTACGTTTCTTCGTGTTAATCCTTGATCTAAATAAAATATATGTATATTTAATCCACTCTGGAATTTTTTACCTATAACGGTTTTATCTCTATTTTTATTGTAATTTAAAATGTTCATACCGTACAAATTAGATAATCTCAGAGTCTCATCAGAGATAGAATCAACATAACCTTCATCAGTATATTTATATTGTCCTGACGGCACAGTAAGTCTCAATACTTGAAAATACGTTTTATTCATGATTGTAGAATTTAATTCATTATTTATAACTCTTTTTATTAATCAGTAATTTTATAGTAGTAAATAAATCCTGCCATTAAATAAAATAATTTGTAAGTACTTCGTGCTTAATTAACGGTCTTTTTCTCAACTCTTATTTTTTTCCTTGGGGAACGTTGCACTAAATTTTAGTCCTAACGGAGAAACTAATAGGAATTTAATTTTTGTCCCAAGGAAGGGGGGTACTCTTCGAGCAGAAAAAAGAAACAAAAAGCGGGCTTATCCCTCTAATACCTTGGTTGTCCCACTCCTCTCCCAACCTGAAAATAAAAATTAAAACTCTTCAAAAATTAAAGATTTTCTTGCCACGTCTTGCAGGCTCCCGCTTTCGCTCGGGTCAAGCAACAACAGTTAAACAGAAAATCCTTGCAGGATTTTCCCAAAATTTTTCTTTCAGAAAAAAAATCTCCAAGTCACTAACGTTCCATTCGAGCCCTTTTGGTTGTTTAAGCCCAATGTTAAACTCAATTTGTCTCTGAGCTCTTAGTCTTCTTCTTTATTCCTTTGATTGCTAAGTCTATGCTTTTCTTTAGGTTTTTCAAAAGTTCAAGTTCTCCATCCCAAGGCAAAGGAGAACCAGTGAAAGAATAAGTATCCTCATTGATTTTTTCCAATCCAGTATTTATTTTTAAAACGACTTCGCAATGAGGCATATCATCTTTTGGAAAATCCCAATTAATCACTTTGAAACCATATTCTTCAAAGTTCCAATTGTCTGTTTTTTTAGCCATAGCAATAAAAAAGGGCTTTAACTATATAAATTTTCACTCAGAGACAAACTTCGAATTTTTCCTTCGCTACGGAACGTTACATTAAAATCTAATCCCTAACTGGAAAGTTTAACATGAATTTAACGGTTCCAAAACCTTACAGGTTTCTCCACCAAATCGCCTTCGGACACTTCGTTAAATCACAAATATTATATTCAACTACCCCTACAAAGAAAGTTTTATAATAATCCATTATCTTTTATCAATTATAGAGAATCATTTTACAAAAGATGATGTAGAAGAAATCTTATCTAAAATATCCTGAAAAACTCGGACAAATTTTTTATCATAAGTGACAATTGGAGTTAGATTAACCAATGCTTCTACGAATTTTTTATCATAAGGGAGTTTTCCTAATAAGGGGATCTTATTTTCTTGCATGAACTCTTCGATTTTTTTGCTGAAGTCTTTGTTTAAATCATATTTGTTTATTATAATCCCGTAAGGAATTCCAAAGTGTTGGACAATTTGCAGAGCTCTTTTCAAATCGCTTAGTGCAGAGGGATTCGGTTCGGTAACAGCGACGACATAATCCGAACCCTGAACTGAGGCGATAACGGGACAGCCAATTCCTGCAGCAGAATCTAAAACCATTATATCTTTATTTTTTGTTTCGGCTAATTTTTTAACTTCATTGACTACTTTTCCACTTCCACTTTCCCCCATTTTTAATTGTCCAAAAACTAAAGGAAAATTATAATTTGTTTCTGCTTCACCAATAGTGGCATTTTTTACTTCTTTTAATTCTATTCCATGAGGACATAAAAGTTGGCACGCCCCACAACCTTCACATAAAAATTTATTTATTTCGGGCAGGCTCTTTTTTTCATTCCAAGAAATAGCAGAAAAGGTACACACATCTACGAGACTTTTACAATCTTTTGCTCTTTCATTTACAAATGCTTTTTCATTTGTGGATATTTCTTTTTGATTTTTTAAATTTTTAACTCCAAGGACTAATGCTAAATTAGAAGCATCTACATCACAGTCAACAGCGACTATTTTTTCTTTTTTGGCTAACAGAACTGCCAGCGAGGCTGTTATCGAGCTTTTTCCTACACCTCCTTTTCCTGATAAGATTGTTATTGTTTTCATTTTAAATCAAGTTTATCAACCCTCTTCTTTAGGAGTTTCCATGAAAGATTTAGAGTTTTCGAGATTTCCTCCTTTAGGAATTTCACCTTGGTATAATCTGAAGAATAACCTACCAACTCCATAAATCCGTTCCCTTTGACTTTTTTACCTTCCTTAGTTCCCGCCACACTTAAAGGTCCTTCCCAATAATTAATTGTTCCAAAATTTACTTCCTGATTATTAATTAACGATTCAACTTTCAAGGTAATATTTTCCTCAGGGATTTTAATTTCCCAAGAAAGAGGATATATCGTCCCTGTTTTTTTGCTCTTCCACGTTCTCCCAAGGGATTTAAATTCAACCTTAGAAAAATGTTTTTGTTTACTATTGGGATAGGAGATACTAGCAAGATAGGTTTTGCTCTTTCCGTTATCATATTCAAAACAGACCATCTCTAGGCTGTTATTGAGTTGTATTGAGAACCAGGTCCATACGTTCCCTTTTTCCCTGTAAGGAACATCTGCCCATTGATGGTCCATCCATGACTTTCCTGTAACCTCTACCCAACTATCTTTTATCTTTATCTTGCCCTTAGTCTGCAGATTAGTCAGAGAATAGTAATATGTTTTTTCGGGTTTTAGATCTATAAATCCTTTGCCACCCTCCAACAACGGTTTCTTTGTAGCGGATAATATTAAATCTATATCTTTTGTTTTAATGTGATACTTAAATTTTCCAATACTTTCGATTACATAATTAGTATACCCTTCTAACGAAGGGTTAGTATAATTAATAAAAAGGGGAGTTTTCGAAAAACTATCTACGGAGGGGATTGAAATTAGATTAACTTCAGGAAAAAATTTATTGTTCTTAATGTCTGATAAAAGTGAATGGGAAAAATAAGATGTTTTAAAGGGGGATTTCAAGAATGGGATTTTTATACGATTTACATCTACCTTGAACAGGCAATCCATGAAGGCGTATTTGTTCCCTTTTTTATCTTTTAAATTCCCATTAAAATACCACCATTCAATTATGCTATTGTGTGCAGATTCATCTTTTGGAAATTTTATTTTTTTGTATCTCATTTATGTTTCCTTTTTCCTCGTTTTAATAAAGACTTAATATCAGGCAAAGCCTTTCTCGCTACCCTTTCACCTTCCTTTATAAATTTTTGAGACTTGTAGAAGTTAAAAAACATCAATTCATTTATATTTGGTTTTATAATTAATAAATTATTATCCTCTCTGTTAATATGATACTTAGTAGATTGAGTTCTAACGATTTCATAAGATCTCATCAATGTCTGGAATATATTTGGATTTTTTAGTTTCATTTTATTCTTCATAGTTAAATCCACACCTATTATAATATCTGCCCCCATTTTTTTGACAATATCTGTCGGGGTCGGATTTATTAAACCTCCATCAACTAATAATTTTCCATTTAATCTTACTGGGGGGAAAATCCCTGGTATGCTAATACTAGCCATTATAGCGTCTACTAATTTTCCTTTATCGATTACAACCTCTTTTCCAGACTCTAAATCCGTCGCAAGAATTTTCAATGGAATCTTGGTATCTGAAAATGTTTTATCCCCTATTAAACTCTTAATAAAATTTCGTATATTCTTTCCATAGATTAACCCTTTCTTTTGAAAATTTAAATCAGCTAATTTAATTAAATCTTTTTTTGTTAAAGAAAAAAGAACCTTCTTCTCTTCTTTAATATTTGAATCGAGCGCATAGCAAGCTCCAATTATTGCACCTATACTGCACCCAACTATAGAACTTACCTGAAAATTATTTTCTTCCAATACTTTTAACACCCCGATATGAGCAAATCCACTCGCGCCTCCAGATCCTAATGCAATCCCAATTTTCTGTTTGTTTTTATTCATCTTCTTTAAGTAGCCTCTAACTCAAAACTATTTAAATATTCTTTTGTTAATTCACCAAAAATAATTTGCGACAATTTTTTGGTTGAATTTAATAGGGGTAAATGATTAGAATCAGAAATCGTAATCAATTTAATATTCTTTTCTTTAGTCATTCGTTTTATCTTTCCATAAGGGAATACACTATCTTTTTTTCCATGAATCATGGTTATCTTTGTTTCCTCTAGTAATAATTTCTGGAAATCTTTACAAACTGGATGAAATGTTAAATGGTATATGGATACAAAATATCCTTTGAAAGATGTGTTTTTTATATCTAAAAATATTCTTTTTACATTAAAGTCTGATGAGTTTTTATATCCATCATAATTATAGTTTATAGAATTCTTAGATAACTCTTTTTTCATTAAATTATGATATTCATCTATTATTTTTTGTTTCTTCATCTTAAACTTCCAGCAATCTCCTTAATCGCTTTATCTTTAATAACCTTGCCTTCTGAATACGCTTCCTGAATTTTTTTACTGTATGGAATTTCAGCAATTATTTTAGAGTTAAATTTTTCGACAGTTTTTTCTATAATTTCCTTATCAACTATATCACTTCTGTTTAAAACTATCTTTTCTTTTTTAGCTAATAGAACTGCCAGCGAAGCTGTTATCGAGCTTTTTCTTACACCTCCTTTTCCTGATAAGATTGTTATTGTTTTCATTTTTTGACCATTGTCTTTTTTAGCTTATTCTAATTACTTCTTATCAAATCAACAGAATCGTTTTGTTATTCACATAATTTGCATTTACTTAAGGCATCCTGCGCTGCCGTGATTAAAGGATAAACTGTCGGAGCAGGTGTAAGTTTTGGATGAGTTGCTACCTGCAAAGTTTCCAGTTCTATTAACGAAATTGTTTTTTGGAGTGCAAGACTGATGATATTGACTATCTCGCCTGTGGAATTTCCTCCAGCGACCTGACCTCCTAGCAGAATCCTTGATTGTTTGGAAAAGATAAGTTTAACTTTAAGTTTTTTTGCATTTGGCATTGTTTCTGGATGTTTGTCTGGACATTCTGCATTGCCAACGATAATCTCAAATCCTTCTTTTAAAGCAGTTTTTTCTGTCAAGCCGGCAGAACCCATACACAAATCACCTACCTGTGTCGAATAAACAGCAAGGGTTCCCTTACTTTCTCTCAAAACATTATACAAATTTGCTCCTGCAATTCTTGCCTCTGTTGTCGCAGTGGAGGCAAGCATAATATTAGTGCTCTTTCTTGTAAAAAAATCTTTTTTTTCTGCGCAATCGCCTATTGCAAATATGTCCGATTTGGAAGTCCTCATACATTCATCAACCATTATTCCTCCACCCTTTCCGATACTCAAACCGGCTTTTTTAGCTATTGAAGAATTAGAAATTGCGCCAATACCTAATATAACTATTTGGGCAGAAACTTCGCTGTTGTCGGAAAGTTTAACTGATTCTACTCTTTCACCACCATTGTATTTCTCAACTTTCTTTCCCATAATTACATTGACACCATTCTTAACAAGTTTTTCTTTCGCTAATTCCGAAAATTCGCTGTCAAATGAATTTGAAAGTATTTCGGGCATCATCTCCACAAGAGAGACATTCACGCCATTGAGTTTGGAAAGCTCATCTGCAAATTCAACACCTATGAATCCACCACCAATAATGACAATATTTTTGGCTTTGTAAACCTCCTTTTTTAAATTTTCCAAATGATTCATTTCCTTGTGTACAGAATATATGCCTTTCTTTTCATGTCCGTCTATTGGCGGAATAATCGGATCTGAACCCGTAGCAAGAATGAGTCTTTCATATTCAAATTCTTCATTAGCTTTTGTCCGTATCTTTTTATCTTCTGCATTTATGTCAGTAACTTCATCGACTTTCACATCTATATTATTTTTTTCCAACGATGCATTTCCAAAAGCA
>JAGLIS010000058.1 GCA_023142835.1 Candidatus Pacearchaeota archaeon
CCTCCACAAGGACAAGATATGCAACCTACACCTATGGATTCACCAGAGCAAATAGCTCAAGCACCTAATGTTCAAGAAATGCAACAATCTCAGACACCTGAAATCTATCCTCCACAAGGACAAGATATGCAACAACCTCAAGACGACTACTATACCCAGACACCTCAAGCATATTCTCCACAAGATTACTATGCTCCCCAAAACACGCTTGACACAGAAACAATATCCGAAATAGCAGAACAAGTAGCAATAGAAAAGCTCGACGAATTCAAAAAGAAAACAGGGGACTTAGTTTCTTTTAAAACCTCAATCAAAACTCAAGTAACAGATATAGATGAAAGACTAAAAAGAATCGAAAATTCAATCGAAAAACTACAACAAGCCATCATTGGAAAAATTGGAGAATTTGGTGAAAGCAACGCAATAATACATCAAGATCTTGATAACCTCCATGGCACCGTCGCAAAATTAATGAACCCTCTAATAGATAACTACAGAGAACTAAAAAAATTATCCAAATAATTATCTAATAAAATTAATCTATCTTATCACTTAACAACTGGAACAATCTTCCAAGCAACAACTCCTGCAACAAGCAAAAGCAAAACCATTCCAAACCAATCACTATTAAACCACTCCCTGACCATTCCCCAATTAACAACCCAATTAAAAATATAAGAAGATGATATTATAAATAGTATAATAAGGCCTCCAAGAATTACCCAAGAGAACCAATTACCTTTAGCCAAAAATGCAAATGGTTCCTTCCCTGGCAAAAAACCCAGTAACGCAGTTATAAAAAAGACTGTAACAATCCCTACAACAAACCACGCCGAAGTAAACTTCACAAACTCAACCAAAGAAGTCTGAACAATAAAAAATCCTGCCAAGATAAGTGAAATAAAAACCATAATCGCTTGATTATCTCCTAAAACTTTACTCTTAAACAAAAGTGCATACGCCACAATAAAGACTAACAAGAATGCAAATATTGGCATAAAATATCCAACTGCCGAAACCGATGCTTCAGTTACCATGAATAATTCAATAAAAAATAGTTTAAATAGTTTTGGACATAAAAGTCTATATTAGAATTTAGTCAAACAAAAACGAACTAACCAAAAAACTTAGAAATTATTATAGAAAATAGCAATCCAATTTGTTATTAAATAGATTATCGCTCCGATAACAGCAATTAATATTATTAGTTTCTATAATTTCATTTTCCAAATCTTCTTTCTCTTTTACCATAACCTCTTATAATATTTAAAAAATCTTTTTTAGTAAGTTCAGGAAAAAATTTATTAGGTAAAAATATTAATTCACTATACACTGACTGCCAAGGTAAAAAACCACTTATTCTTTGCTCAGAAGTCCGAATAATCAAATCAACATCAGGAATCCCTTTATTATACAAGTTTTCAGAAAAGGATTTTTCATTTATCTCTTTAATTTTTAGTTTTCCTTCCTTAACTAACTTAACAATTTTTTTAGTAGCGTCCACAATCTCTGCTCTACCACCATAAGCTATTGCAAAATTAAATTGGAAATTATTATAATTTTTAGTAGTATTCATTAATTTTTTAATTTCTTTCTGCACATTTTTTGGTAGTAAATGTATTCTCCCTATAAAATTAATCTTTACTTGATTTTTATGAATTTTTGGATTAGTAGCCATTTCTTTAAATTCTTTCTCAAAAAGATTCATTAAAAAATCAAACTCTTTTTTTGGTCTATTAAAATTTTCAAGAGAAAAGATATAAAATGTTACATTCTTAATACCTAACTCCATACACCAGTCCAAAATTTCTTTATATTTTTTAGTACCATACTTATATCCTTCCTGTGGTTTAAACATTAAACGTTTTGCAAATCTTCTATTACCATCTGGAATTATAGCTAAGTGTTTTGGAGTATTCATAATCATTTTTGTTTATACATTTTATTTATTATTTATTCCCTGTTCAAAATGATTAGCTAAGAGTATAGAATAAATCGGCTTTTTTAATGTCACTGCCTCGCTTCGAGTAGCATAACCCGTGCCTTCACCATCTACTGTATAAAAAATTACTGCCATATTATTTACTATTATTAGTTCATATTTTTATTAAAATACTCAAAAAGTATTTAAGCCTTCCCCCCATCCCTTTTCTTTCCAGACAATCAAGAACCGCATAAATTCTCCTCTAACAAACACTTCAAAATAGCCTTAATTTTCTACCTTAAAATTCTAAACAATACAAAAATTGATGACTCGGTTACCCATATTAACCTCACTAGCCCGCTACCGCTTTCGCCCTTTTAGCCAGCTTCTCAGCCTCCCTTTCATTCCTCACAGCCTCACTAGGACGGCTAATAAGAACTATCAAAGTTACCAAAACTGCTAAGACAATTATTGCCCAAATATTCTCACCAAACCATCCTCCAAAACCATAATGACTACCCCATTGATCCCATTCACTAAGTGACCAAATAACAACACCAACACCTACAGTCCATCCAATCCAAGAACCTTCGCCAAGAAGATTACCTTTAGGAAAGAAAAACCCAATCATAATTATCAAAACCAAAAATATTGATATCCCAATACCAAACCGAGGAAATATAACTGCAAAGAATTCCGAGACGAAATCAAATTGCAAAGCAAGCAAACCTATCGACGCAGCAACAATAGACATAATAGACTTATTCTCTCCAAGAACTTGAGACTTTTCAAGAATAGCAAATATAACAGCAAACAACAACAAAAAAGGAATCATATATGAGAACACACCCAAATCATTCCAAATATTCAAAACATCCGTAATCGTCGTAACCATCCCCGTAATCATAACCAATTAAGAAAAATCTCATTTATATATCTTTTGAAAAATTCCTGTTTTTCAATTGAGGGTGAAACGACCTCTTGAAAACCTACTGTCAAATAAACGTCAGCTCAAAAATTTATAATCTATTTAACAACATTTCTCTTTAACATAAAGCTATTGGAAATAAAACCTATTTTTTATTTGTAGGACCTTTGTCCCTAATCAAAACAATTTTACCCCAAGAATTAGAGTTATTCAAATTGTGCCTCTTCAGATTTAAGTGTAAGCCTCCATCCATTTTCAACACAGAAAGACCAAAATCATTTATATAAAAAATCCTATTACGATCTCCTAATGGTTTAGGCAAACCTGTTGTTTTATCAATTCTTGCTGATTGTAATTGTTTAGGCAAACCTGTTGTTTTATCAACATCATTACTTGAAAAATATCCATAATTTTCTTCAAAAGGAGGTAATTCAAATAATTCAGATTCATCCCTTAATTTAAATACCAATCCATATTTAGCATTTTTATCTTTTTCGAGTTCAAGACATTTTAAAGGAATCATCAAATCTATTTTTTGATTAGGTTTCACTAATTTTACTTGATTCATTAAAATTTCTGTAAGGTATGAATTGTGATCTTCAAGATTTTCTAAAACATAATTAATCTCATCAGGTTTCACATCTAAATTGTATATTAAATTCATGTGATAAGCACTATTCATTTTTCCATTTTTTATAGGATCTTTTTCCAACTTCATTTCATTATGGAACTCTATAAATCCTTCTTCTAATTTTTTTTGTTTATCTGTTCTTGTTTCTAGATAATCTTGCTCCTTTAAACCAATTGCAGTCTCTACATAAGTTCTTTCAAAATTCATTTCTCTTGATTTTAATATTCTTTCTAAATCTGCTTGTGTAGCTGTTCTTATTCCTAAATTATTCTTTCTTAAAACTTTATTAACCGCGACAACATAATAAGGATTTGAGCCCTCAACAAAGCCTGTTTTAGGATTATAGTTAATCTTGTTTATAACATCATATTTTCCATAAATCCTTTGGACTTCTTTATTAACTTCTTCCCCAAAAGGTCCTCCTAAAAAACTTGGGGGTTGGACTGCTCTTGCATCAAATCCTTGAAGGGGTTTATATTCTTCTTTTGACATTTTTATTTTCCTTTTAAAACAGATTCGACTTTTTAAACTTTTATTTTTGTTATTATTTAGAAATTAATACACTTTTATTTTTGACTAGAATAGTTAACTTTAATTTAATGACTCATGAAAATCTTTAATTTAAATTAAGAATACAAAAACCTCTTGAAACTAACTACCTTATTCTCCTTCCTTCTTTTTCTTCCCACTAACAACTGCAACAATCATCGCCCCGATAACTAATAAAATAATAAGAACATTCATCCAAACATCTCCACTACCTGGACTAGAAAACCAACCCATAATTATATCTCCCAAACCAGTAACATACAACACAACTCCTAAAGTAAATAATCCTGCCAAAATCCCAAATGTATTTTTCATCCAAGCAGGAGTTTTATCACCAGACAAATCGCCTGCAACAAATCCGTACAAAATAAGAAATACCAAAATCACCGCAACACCCACAGCCATCCAAGGCATCAAGCCAACAATAATTTCCCTAGGTTGTTCAACACCAATTAAAATTAAACCTATAACCATTGCAACCATCGAATCAATCTGTGCCTTACCTTCTCCAAGAATCTTCGACTTCTGTAAAATCGCAAACACCACAACAAAAACTAATAGGAAAGGTAAAAGCACATCAGTAAAAAATGGATTATCAAATATCATCCTATCAACAATCTAAAAACCTATTTAAATTTAACTAAAATTCGTACCTTAAATCAATTCGTCTTCTTCCAAAGGCAAATCTTCTTCCCCTGTTTGAATAGGAACTGCATTCTTATTGATTATCAAGATATCTCCAATTGCCTTGATAAACTGATGAGGCACAATAATTCCTCGAGCACCGCCAATAATCTCAATCATTCCTGAATCTCTCGCAACAACAATTCTCCAACCATCAATCTTATTATCCACTAAATTAACCTCTTCAACAGCTCCAAATAAATCCCCAGAATCCGTATAGACTCTACGACCAACAACCTCACTTAATCTTTTTATCCTCAACATAAACTAACCAAAAACTTTTCATTTAAATACATTTCTATATTCCAAATCATACTAATAAAACATCTCATAGTTAGTTACCCAAGCCCTTCCCCTTAGTTTCCTTCTCCTTCTCTTTTCCTTCCCTTTCCCAGTTCCTTCC
>JAGLIS010000059.1 GCA_023142835.1 Candidatus Pacearchaeota archaeon
AACGAAGATTATCTAAACTTGGTTTTATAAAAAAGAGTCATACAAAATCTATGACTGATCTTGATACATTATATGAGATATTGAAACGTAAAAAAGAGGTAGATATAGAAGATATTGGGAAGGTGTTTAAAGTTAATCCAGAGATTGCTTTGGAGTGGTCTGAGATATTGGAGGATGGTGACCTTGCAATAATTGATTATCCGAGGTTTGGAAAACCTATTTTGAGATTATTTGAAAAGAATAATGAGGAAGAATCTGTATCAAAGGATGACGTTAAGGATAAAAAAGATATAGAAAGTAAAAAGGTGAAAAAGGAAATTAAGAATATACATCGTAAAGATGCTGTTTCAACTAAGAAAATTATATCTCCGAAAAAGATTCCTAAAAAAGTAATACGGAAAAATCGAAAGGTTGAAAAGAAAATGGAGAAGAAGGTCAGAAAGAAAAAAGTTGAGGGGAAATCTAAGAAGAAGTGATTAAATGAAAAAGAAAGTTAAGGTTATTAAAAAGTTGGAAGAGAAGGTTGTTTTGAAGAAGTCTGTCTTTGAAAGTTATATGATAAAATCGGATAAGTCAATAAATATAAATGTTGAGATAAAAAAAGTAGGGATTTCGACAATCTATAATTTGGAGGTGCCGAAAATTGATACTGCGACGACGGTGTTGCTTGAAGATGTTAGAAATGAATTAATTAGTGCGACAACAGTAGGGATGAGAGAAATTGTGGATCCAAATGCTGTTGATACGATTAGAAAGAAATTTGTGAAAGAGGCTGAAGAGCTTCTCGAGAGAAAAATTCCTACACTTGCTAAAGAGACTAAAGAAATTCTCGTTAATAAATTAATGCAGGACATGCTGGGTTTGGGTGAAATCGAATTTTTGGTTAATGATTCTAATTTGGAAGAGATTGTAATTCCCTCTTCAAAAGAGCCTATAATGGTTTTTCATAAAAAGTATGGTTGGCTCCCGACGAACTTTGCTATAGGTCGGGAAGATGAAATTATTAATTATTCTAATATTATTGCAAGAAGGGTTGGAAGACAGATTACTGTTCTAAGTCCTTTGTTGGATGCACATCTAGTTTCTGGCGATAGAGTTAACGCTGTGCTTTACCCAATTAGCACGAAGGGTAACACTATAACTATTCGGCGGTTTGCAAGAGACCCTTATACAATTATTGATTTGATTGAAAATAAAACCTGTGATCTGAATGTTGCAACACTTCTGTGGCTTGCAGTAGAATATGAAATGAATGTTATTATTTCTGGAGGTACAGCCTCGGGGAAGACAGTTCTTCTTAATGCGTGCATGCCTTTTATCTCTACAAATCATAGAATAATTAGTGTCGAGGATACTCGAGAATTAATGCTTCCGGAATTTTTATATTGGACTCCCCTGGTTACTCGAAGTGCTAATCCTGAAGGGAAGGGAGCGATTAGTATGCTTGACCTTCTTGTTAATTCTCTAAGGATGAGGCCTGATAGAATCGTTTTGGGAGAGATGAGACGGAAAGAAGAGGCGATGGTGTTGTTTGAAGCAATGCATACAGGTCATTCGGTTTATGCTACAATGCATGCGAATTCCGCGGCGGAAACTATCTCTAGATTAATAAACCCCCCCCTGAGTGTTCCTCCAAATCTCCTTAATGCAGTGAACTTGAATGTTGTTATGTTTAGAGATCGGCGAAAGGGAATAAGGAGAGTGTTTCAGGTTGCCGAATTTAATGCTAATGGGGACAGGGCAGAGGCTAACCTTCTTTATAGATGGATTCCCGAAAATGATAGTATTATTAAGCATTCTGAAAATTCGAAATTTTTTGAAGACATATCAAAGAATACAGGAATGACTCAGGAAGAATTGGAGAAGAACCTTGAAGAGAAAAAATATATTATAACTTGGTTAATAAAAAATAATATAAGGAGTCTAAAGGATTTTGGAAGAGTAATTAGTCACTATTATTCAAATAAAGATAACCTTCTGAAAGAGATTAGACAAAATAATGTGAAGATGTTTAAAGAGGAGAATTAAGGGATGATGACTAAAACATCAGGGACAAGAAAGTTTAGATTATGCAGTGATACTATTATTGTTGAGGGAAAATCTGGAGGCAGTACCTGATTTCAGTAAATCAGGATTTTTGCTCATGAAATTTAAAATTCCGTTTGCAACTCCGAATATAAACAAGTTGAAGACTAGGTCGAAATTTTTTTCTTCCAGATTTAGACACGAGAAAGATTCGTCTTTGGAAAGATATCTTAAAGGGGTTGATGTTAATTTAACTCGTGAAGAATATCTGGGGATTGTCCTTATGTCTTTTG
>JAGLIS010000006.1 GCA_023142835.1 Candidatus Pacearchaeota archaeon
TAATTTCTTCAGTCATGATAATATCGTCCCTGACCTGTTCTTCTGCATCCTTTTTCGTAGCAAATGCATCATGTGCCTCAATCCAATAAAATTCCCTAGAACGAATTAATGGTCTAGTCGCCTTAGTTTCGTTTCTAAAAACATTTGCTCTTTGATAAATCTTCATAGGCAAATCTCTGTAACTTCGAATCCATAAGTTATACATTTCATAAAAAGCCGTCTCGCTAGTAGGTCTCAAAGCTAACCTGTCTTCTCCTTGTTTTTTATCCAACCAAAAAACCTCTGGTGCAAACCCTTCGACATGGCTTGATTCTTTCTTCAAATTTATCTCGGGAATAACTGCTGGAAAAATTGCAGCTTCATGCCCAGTACACCTGAGAGCTGATTCATAAATTTTATACATCTTATCAATAATTCTTGCACCCCAAGGACGAATAACAACAAATCCCTTTACTCCATAACGCAGATCTACAATCTCCGCTTTATTCAAAATCTCCGAATACCATTCAGAAAAATTATCTGACTTCGAAATATTAAAAGTTGTTTTCTTTTTACTCATAGGATATAAACATTACCTCCATTTAAAAATGTTTCAAATCACCTGGACTCAATTAAAATAGAATAAATCAGAAATGCAAAAACTACTCCAACGCTATCGAGAAACACATCTCCCATTGAGCAATACCTTCCTGGAACAAAATACTGGTGAAGTTCGTCTAATATGGCAAATATTGCTGACAAAAGAATAGCAAAGATGAAAAATATTTTTCTCTTACCGCGAACCGATGAAATCATTAAGAACAGACCAAAAAAGAAAAACGCTCCGAGATGATAAATCATTGCCTGCAAATTACTCCCTCCATAACCTCCGCCAAACTCCAATGAAGAAACATAATAAATAATAATTCCTATCAAAACTGTAACAATCCACGACGCCAAATTTTGTTTTTCAAACCACGAAATCATTCTAATAAGAAATAACCCCTTCTCTTAAAGACTACTATATCTGAAAATATACATTCAATTCACGAGCTCGGAGGGAGTCGAACCCCCGTCATCAGGGCCGAAACCTGACATTCTATCCATTAAACTACGAGCTCTGTTTTTGCTCGTTGTTTTCATAAAACGGTTTTCCGTTACTTTAAACTACGAGCTCATATTTAATGAGATATAAACATTATAAGAATTTATAAGATTAACTACTCACAAGGATTCTACTTTCCTTTAAGATAAAAACAAATAAATAGTATCAATTATTTGAAAAGAGATGATAAAACATATAATCTCAGCTATAACTATTTTCGCCATATTAATTTTCTCTTATACAATTATTTACCAAAACTTTCCCATAGGTTATATAGAAATGAAAGTTGTAGATGAAGCTCCTAAACCTCTTGAAATAATAAATTACGGAACGACTCCAGTGTTTTCCCAAAACTTAAGATTTAATCATAATAACATTTCTTATTTTATTGAACCTTCCTGTTCAAATATCCGGGCATCAGCGATGAGAGAAGCTTTTCAAATCTTCCAAGAAAAAATGGAAATTATTTCATTTTATGAAACTGCCAATAAAGAAGCGGATATTTTAATAGGTTGCTCGGATGATTTTATAGAACTTGAAGAGAATCTTTTTGTGGCAGGAGAAGGAGGTCCTTCGGAAATTATTAATACGACTAATTTTAAAATAATTAAAGAAGGGAAAATTAGTTTGTATAAAGACCCTCGTTGCGAACGACCTGTCGTAGAAATTCATGAACTCTCCCACGTTTTTGGATTTGATCACACCCCAAATACTAAAAGTATTATGTACAACACTTCGAACTGCGACCAAGAAATTACTCAAGATATGGTTGATCTTATTCAAAAATTATATTCGATAAAACCCTTGCCAGATGCAAGAATTTCTGAACTTTCTTCTATAAAAAGGGGGAGATATCTAGATTTCAATATTACGATTTCAAACGACGGACTAACTGAAATGGAGGATCTTAGTTTGACTTTAATCACAAACGGAAAAGAAATTGAAACGATTAATATCGACTATATTGGCTGTGGTTACATAAACTCCTTACAAGCCACAAACGTTAGATTACCTTCGACAAACATTGACACAATAGACTTCGTTCTTGACTACAAATCTGAGATAGAAGAGTTAAATGAAGATAATAATGCCATAACAATGACTATATTGAACCTCTAAAGTTTTAAAAACTAAATTAAGATTTCAGTTCTATGGAAGAGGATAATTTAGAGTACATCAAGATTCTTAAGGCATTAATGGAGTTACCTTTCCAAGTAGGTAAAACTCTCCTTGCAGATTTTTTGAATGGAGATTATAAGAATAAATCTATTACAAAAAACAACCTAGACGAATTATATAATTTTGATAGTTTGCATTGGGGCAAGGAGGAAATTTATCAAGAAATT
>JAGLIS010000060.1 GCA_023142835.1 Candidatus Pacearchaeota archaeon
ATATCCAAGTAAATATTATTTTTTTCATTTTAGACTCCTCCTTATTTTTCTAAAGTGATATTTTCTTTCTTTACGAATTTTGAATAATAATGTTATTATAACTAGAATTAATATTGCGTAAGTTCCTGTTTTGATAATTGATTTGAATATGTTTTGTTCGGGTTTAACGTTTAGTACTGCACTCTGCTCATAGGTTCTTTTGTTATCGTAAAAAACTTTTCCAGAGATTATATATTTTCCTGCGTCTTTTGGAGTGAAGTAAAATTGAAAATTTGAGCTGTTATCTATAGGAACGTATAATTCTTCGTCGCTTTCGAGCAATTGAATTATTTTATTCTTGAAAGTTATTTGCCCTTTAAATTTTGCATCTAGTGGTTTTTCTCCTGTGTTTTTGAAACTGGCAAATATTGGTACTATCTCGTCTATGTCTGCCCAAGGGGACACAGTTATTTTTTCTAAAACTCCTGCGGCTCTTAATGCTCCTTCTTCTAAGATATCAAAAGTTAGAGTCTGCGAGTTATAACAGTCTACTGCTGATATGTCTACCCAGTATTGTCCTAGCTCCATTCCTGAAGATGGAATTTTAATTAATAATCTGTCTTTTTGTGTTGGAGCTATTTCCGTGTCTGAGAACTCGAATTGTTTTACTATAACTGTCGAGCTTTGGTCCCATATATCAAATGTTATTTTTGGGGAGAGTCTTATGTTTCCTTCGTTTAATACATCTAATTCAAAAATTATATCGTCTCCTTGCTCTACGCTTGTAACTTTAAAATTTGAAGCCCTACATGCTATCAATTCTTGATCGGTTACTTGCACTTTTATAAAAACGTCTAGCACAGGGATTACAATTCCAGTCACATATCCTTCTTTTGACGAGGCTAGTTTTGAACTTTTGACTGTTACGAATCCTGTATAGTTTCCATTCGGAATATCTGTTGGTGGGGTCACTGATAGCATTAATTGAAATGCCTTATCTTTTGAAACGGAAAAATTTGTTTGTGAAAATTGTAGCCATGACGATATTTCCCCTCTTGATGTTATTGTGGCGTCGGTTGAATTCAGTGTATCTATTGTAACTATAATTGGTCGTTCTGCATATCCACCTCTTAAAACATTTTTAAAATTTATATTCGCGGGGCTTACTCCTACATTGGTTGCCGATGCAAATGTGCATAAAAATATTAGTAATACTATACCCATTCCTAACAATCTCACCTTCATTTTATTATACACCATTTTTAATTTATTAATTTTGTGTTGCTCCTATTATGATGTTTCCCTGGCAAGAACCTCCTGTGCCTGCCGGAACATAAACTCTCCAATATGTGTCGTTTCTTGCGTCGTTGGTTGCGTCGTTTTCTCGTGAACTTAATTTGAATGCTTCTATTGTTGGATTGTGTGTTAGGTTTAAATAATAATCTGATAGTTCTGATAAATCCATCTGTCCTGTATTTGAGGAAGTAATATTATATTTGGTATGATCTATTGAAATATTTTTTTCGGTGCAAATCATAGAGTTTCCGTCATCTTCTGTTTCTCCATATCCGCTCAAGCTTAGATTTATTTTTACATTGCCATAATTTATTATTTCAATTATTTTTTCTGGAGTTACTTCTGTCGGTCCCGTGATTTCAAAACTTATCGGCGAGGTTACGCCTATTGATAAAAGGGTGTTTACAAATGTTGAGTCTGAAGCTGTTGCTGATATTGACATGTTGTCGGTTACATTGATTTGGCATTGCCAGTTGTCTGAGTTTGAATAATACTCTAAGTTGAATGTGCAATTTATTTGTGCTTCTTCGGATGTCCCGTATGAAGTGTTTATTTCGCAGGAGCTATTTGTGTAATGGTCGTTGTCGTCGTCGGGGTTTCCTTGTCCTGATGTCGATGCGTAAAATTCTGCGGTAGCTGTTGAAATTGAATTATCTCCATCGTAATCTGTGGCGATGCCTGTGCAGTAAATGGGTGTTGTCGATGATGGTGTTAAATCTATTTCGTTTATTGGCACTGTATAAAAATCTTCGACTATTAGGTTTGTAATAGTTGGTGGGGAGTTCATTGTTAAATTTGGAGCCATGTCAGAATCTGCAGTCGTTACTGTTACTTCTACTATATTGCTTGCCACATATCCTGATTCATTATTTACTAGCGTAAGATTAAGTTTGTCGTCTGTCGTGCAGGGGGTGTCTAGTGTTTTACAATCTATCTTAAATGCGTTTGGTTCTCCTGCTTCTCCAGTGATACCTACTATTCCAAATATCTCTTCAGATGTTGATGGATTCCAGAGTCTAACTGTTCTTGAATCTGGAGAAGTTCCGTCTGATGCATTTTCTACGTAGCCAGTAATCCAGTGTGTTGGTAGGGTTATGATGATATTATCAATCCAATAGTTTTCATTACCTCCCAACTTTGTAGTTAAAAATCTCACTGCGAAATTAGAATGCATATACTGAGATTCGGATGTTATAACGCTGTGAGTATACCATGTATCGTCTCCATATAATGTTCCTCCATCAATATTTCCTATATTATCCCACCCACTTAAATTGTCATAGAAATATAGGACTACATCTCCTGGGTCGCAATCGTCATCCCAATACGTAAAAGTAAAATTTATCTCAGAGAGGGTAGAGGTGTTAATAGTTGTCGCGGTGCTCATATTACAAATGTCACCTGCACACTGGGCAGAATAAGAACCTACTGCAGGTGTATCAATAATCGTCCAACCTGAAGTAACAGTCCAGTTAGTGCCAATTACGCCTCCCTCCCAATCTTCTTGAAATAATTGAATTGGGTCGATTATGTGGTCAATTTCTATTTTTCCATTTATAATTTTTAAATCAAATGAATCTTGTTCGCCTAAAAGATTAGTTAAAAAAACTTTGTTATATTGATTTGAATTAAGGATTGTAAATTCTGCAATAAGTTTTGAGCCTCCGACTTCATAAATTTCGATTTTTGGATTGCCTGAAATCACACGAGGAAAAATTGTGATATCATTTTTATTGTTTAAATTTTTTTCAAAAACTACCCTTATATATTCATCACTATAAATCGGTTTTGACCAGAGGTTATCTAGAA
Source organism: Candidatus Pacearchaeota archaeon (assembly GCA_023142835.1). Taxonomy (GTDB): domain Archaea; phylum Nanobdellota; class Nanobdellia; order Pacearchaeales; family GW2011-AR1; genus JAGVXH01. The sequence continues at coordinate 3,085 of JAGLIS010000060.1, forward strand.
GATGTGTTTCGTTATAAATGTCATTTATTAATTTTCTGTCGCTATCTAAATGCTCAGCCTCGATTATTTTAATTATTGTTTTTGAATTTTGTGAGGTGTCTACAAAAGAATTTTCGGAGAAATTGTTATTTGTTCTGGAAGTACTTGGTGTCGCTTGTAATGTTTGGTGCGAATAGTTTCCCGTGCTTATAATTAAAAATAGTGAGATTGTAAATGATATAGTTAATAATAAAATTCCATGTTTTGATAATATTAATTTGAGCGTGTTCATTTTATGTCTAGAGTTAATCTATCATTGATAATATCAAATTTAATTATTACTTCTTGTCCTTCTTTTATCTCTAGAGTGTCTACTATCGCTTTAGGTATTTTTACCCTGAATCCTTTTTGGATTTTTCCGTCTTTGAAAATCATCTCTTTCATAGGTTCTTTTGAAATCCTTTTTTAATCCTACTTGGGTTCTTTTGAAAGTATTTAAAGATTGTGTATTGTAAGATGAAACTATTAATTCTAGTTATGTTTAAATTTGAATTATATTAAAGCTGAAACATAGACTTCCAAAATTGCTGAGAATACTAAAAGTAATACGGAGATTGAAAGTAAGGTGGTTATGTCAATAATTATTCTTTTTAGTCTGTCTTTTTTTATTAGGTCGCCTTTTATGAATGCAAAATAAAGTATCCCGCCCGCGATTGACGCTAGAATATATGCTAAAATTTCTGGTAGCCCGTGAATAAAATATTTTGTAAATGCTACTGGGAGTGCGGCTAGTCCTACTGATTCCCTCGCTGTTGTTCCTATTACGAATCCCATAACGCTTGCATTCCAAACTAAAATATAAATTGCTCCAGCCCCATAAAAAAGTGCGAAGACTAATGATATTAATATTATATTCAGATTATTGGTTAGTATCTGAATTATAGGGAACATTGTATTTGTCGCGTTTCCTGTTATTAGTTTGATTTGTTGAACTGATGTGCTTTGTAATTCAAATATTATTGCAGATGTTTCTGGTGGCAAAAAAAATGACCATAACGCAAACGCGATTGTCATACCTATAAATAAGAAAAGGATCATCATAGCAATTGGTCTATGTTGGTTTAATAGCCATTTTTCCGAGTTCCAAATTCTTTCTTTCTTCTCTTCCATTTTAATTGCACCTTGTACAATATAAAGACAAGAAAAAACTGTGAGAAAAACTATTGCTAATGATGTTGACTGGTCGAATATCCAAAGTCCTAGAAAAACTGAGAGGGAGCTGTAAAATAATCCGATGATCATCATCCCCACAGGGTCTCTCTCGGCTTTTTGTGGATTAAATAATAAATCTAACATGTTAGTCTTGATAATGATGCTTGTTTATAATTGTTTTGAGATTGTAATTATTATATGATTATTAGTTGTCAGAATAGAAAAACAAAATGTAAATTTATTCTTAAGTTTGGGTTTCATATTTAAAAATAAATAGACGGGAAAGTTTATATAATAGTTATTTTATTTTACTTTATGAGGAAATTTATATTATTATTGGCTGTTTTGTTTTTGACTGGAAATGTTTATGCAATTGAAGCTACTCATGTAATTTCTAATTCTGAAAATTGGGAAGATGTTTATTCTTCTGTTCTTTATGCAAATTTAAATAATGCGGAAGGGAGTTTTTTGACAAGTACCGAGCATGGATCTGTTTTATTGGATGGGATTTCTATCTCTAATAATATTTTAATTGTTAGTTCCCAGGATAGCCCTTTTGTTTTTAATTATGAGGCTGAGGTTCAATCGCGTAATTATGTCGGCGTTCAGGAAATTCGAGTTGAGTCTGCAAATTTAGAATTAATCGACGAGATGAGCGATGTTGATAATTTTATTATAGTTGGAAATGATTATGGGTATAACGCGATTGCCGTTGCACCTTATGCTATTCTTACGAACTCGTGGGTTTTTTTGGCTGATAGAGTTAATATCGCCGAGATTGATGCAATCTTAAGCAGAAGGGATGTTGATAATATTGTTGTTTATGGTTATGTTGATAGGGAGGTTGCGGACACTTTACAAGAGTATGACCCTGTTGTGGTTGATACTGGGAATCGATTTAAAGATAATATTGAAATTGTAAAAATGTATAAAGAAATTGAAAACACAAAACAGATTTTACTTAGTAACGGGGAATTTATTGAACGAGAAATTATGTTGGGAGGACATCCTATTTTGTTTACTGGAAGGGATAATGTTCCTGAGCAGATTGCTAACTATCTGAAGGATTCTGATATTGAAATTGGTGTTTTGATTGGTAATGAGTTGATTAATGCTGCTACGAATATTAGAAGAAGTACTGGATTGAGTGTTATGGTAAAATTTGCGCAGGGTGCTCGGTCTCAAGTAGCTGGTGTTTCCGCGGTTGAAGGACTTGATTTATTTTATTTGCCTGTTCCAACTTTGGAATTAGAGGTTTATTCTATTAAGTATAATTTGGCAAGTTCTCAAGTTGAAGTTAGTTATCATAGTAAATCTAATGTTCCTATTTATATTAAGGGAACTTTGACTGCTCTCTCCGATGATGATGAACAAAAGTTTGGTGATATGGAGCCTGTTTTTATTGCTCCAAGCGATTATAAAACTTTAATTTATCCTGATATCTCATTAGATGGGTCTGAATTAAAAGCTGAAATATTTACTCTTTTCGGAGAGGTTCCTAGTTCTTTAGATAGAAGCTTGAGAGGAAGTTATGATATGGGTATTATTAATGTTATTGATAAATGTGAGATTGATGTTAATTCTATTAAATATAACAAACAGGCTGGTTCTTTCTATGTTAAGGTTAGTAATATAGGAGATGTAAATTGTTATGTTGATATTGAATTAAGAGATGTTGAGATTAATAGAATCAAACAGACAATTGGGACTGAGGGTTCTGTTTTAATTATGGCTGGAGATAAGGATAATATTGAAATTAAGCAAAGAATGGATGCTGAAGATTTGGCAGATAATCCTTATGTCGATGTTGTTGCATATTATGGAGAGAGGGAAGAGTCTTTGGTTAATATTTTTAGAAAGGGGAATTTCGAATTAGACATTGATGAGTTTACTACAACTACTTATTTAATAGCGTTAGTTTTAATCTTGTTAGTTTTAATAGGATTTTATTTATGGAGAATGAAACAGAATAAGGAGTGGTAATTTTATTTTTCTGGTTTTTCCTTTTTTTCTTCTTTTTCTTTTATCGGCTCGAGTGTTTTTTCTATCGATGAAAAAATATTTAGAATTATTTCTAGGTCTTTTTTGTTTGTTGTTGCTAGCCAAACTTTTAATTTTAGGGGAATTTGAAGTGACTTAATTTTTTCCAAAATTAAATCGTTACCTTTCTTTTGCATCTCTGAGACTTCTTGTTTTAGTTCATTTGTTTTTTCATTTATGGCCCCTACAATATCTTCTTTCATTGAATCTTCTGCTTCTTTCACAGTCTCAAATTTTATTTTAGATTCAGAGGGTTTCAATATATTTTTTGATTTTAAAAAAATGGTAGATTCGATTAGGTTTTTGTCTTCTATTGTTTTAGATACTACTTCAATATCTGGTTTGTCTTGGGGTTTCATTTAGTTTTTAGGGTTGGTTTAGTTTTTGTAGCTGGTTCTTTTGGTGGTATGACTGGTTTGGTCTTTTCTTCCCCTCCTTTAAATAAAACAATTTCCTTTAATAATTCTTCTTTATTTTTTAACGATTTGAGTCTTGCTGCAAATGTTTTTGAATATTGTTCGAACCATTTTGCTATATCATTTTTATTTTCGTTAACATGAATTTTGAATATTTCATCATCTAATCCTTGTAAAACGTTTTTCATTTCTTTCAAAGAGGATACCATCAGCCCATTATCTAAAATTAATGGTTGAACTTGTTTTTCTTCGAGTTCTTTTGTAGTGTCTTTTTTTACCTCTGTTTTATCTTTTGTTTCTACTTTTATTTTCGCTTCAGCTTTTTCACTTTCCTTTTTTGCTTCGGCAACTGATTTTTTTATTTCGTCTAAATCTGCTAATTCGATTTCTT
>JAGLIS010000061.1 GCA_023142835.1 Candidatus Pacearchaeota archaeon
GATTATATTTATATGAAAATGAAATCTAATCTCGATAGAAAAATTTTACTTATTGATGAATCATGGTCTTTACTTTCAAGGACTGAAGAGGCTGGATATATTTTTGAGATTGTTAAGACCTGCAGAAAATTTAATTTAGGGTTGCTTTTAATTAATCAGGAAGTTGAAGGTTTGTTAGATTCTAAAGCTGGGAAGTCTGTTCTTGCGAATTCTTCTTATACTGTTTTAATGAGACAAAAGCCTGCCGTGATTGATAATATTTGTAAAACATTTCATTTGAGCGACAGCGAGAGGACACACGTTTTAACTGCAGGAATTGGGGAAGGATTGTTGATAATGGAAGACGACCATTCTGAAATAAAAATTATTTCTTCTCCCGAAGAGCATAAATTGATTACAACAAATCCTGATGAGTTAAATGAAATTAATAGGAAGAAACCTAAGGGAAGAAATGTCAAGATAAATGTTGATGAAAATAAAAGATTTTTTAGGAAATCTGAATTGAATAAAGATGATGTTAAATATTTGTTAGGGAAGGGATATAAAGTTGAAAATAGAAAAAGTCTTGTGACTGATAAAAAAGAGGATTTTCTTTTGCAACCGAGACATAACGAAACAGCTACACATTTGTTTACGGTTTATGATGTTGCTGAATATTTGGAAAAGAAGGGGATTAAGGTAGAGTTGTATACGACTAAGAAGCCAGATATTGTTTTTGAAGTTAGTGGGAAGAAATGGGCGATTGAAGTTGAGACTGGGGCAGTTTTGAGTAAGGTTAGTAGGATGAAAGAGAAACTTGAGATGTTAAAAGATTATGATAAATGGTTTTTTATTGTGACTGATAGAAATAAAATTAAAAATTATAAGGAATATGGAGAGTCAGTAGATTTGAGATATTTGAAACGACGACTTTCTGAAATTCGACGATAAAATCTGAACAGTCAGTCGGCATAATACATTTATGATTGGGGACTGACTATGACTAAACTGACTTGATTAAGGATATGTAAGACCATCACCTGAGTTATATAAATCAGAAACTTCTGTTGAATTAAGAGCTCTATTCCAAATTCCAATCTCATCAATTAATCCATCGAAATAATCTGGGAGATCTGCTCTAATTCTCCTTCCTATGTATGTAGATGTAGCTCCCCCATAATTTATTGTTCCAGTTGCAGACACAGAATCTCCACTTAATTCAGAACCATTAACATAAAGTCTTATATTATTTCCATCATAGGTAGAAACAACATGATACCACGTTCCCGAACTATAAGTTGGTGTGCTTGTTAGTGTGTATGTTGATGAGGATGTTCCAAGTCTAATTGTAAGGGTGTTTGCAGAATTCCATCTTAAATTAAATCCATCAAGGGAAACAGTTGATTTATCCCCTCCTATAACATACATCCTATTACCTTCAGATTCTGCCTTTATCCATGCAGAAACTGAAACTGCACTACTTGGTTGAATAGCGGGGAGGGTTACATAATCTCCTTCAGAAAGCTCAAAATCACGACCATCTATAATTATTCCAGAAGCATTTGTAGTTCCACTGTTTGTTCCATTATTAACTTCTAAACTATCTGTAAGGTCATTATTATCCAATTTATAATAAGAAATTAATCCACTCGAAGGAAAACTCGAATTACTACCATTTTCACTTCCCCCACTAGCATTAATCAATAATCCATTTTCAAAAATTAACGTCCTATTCGCTCCATTTTCATCCATACAAATAAAAGTTTCAGTCAATCCTTCACTTCCATTCTCCGAATAAAAACTAGCCTGTACTCCATCTTCATTAACAATAATATTCCCCGCAAAAACACTAACTGTTCCCAAAAACAAAATCGTAGCAAACATAAAAAATATTTTATTAAAAACAGAGCTCTCTTTTAATCTCCCCATAGTATTACTAATAACTTTATCCTTTTTATAAACTTTGTTTTTAGAAGTTTTCATTTAATTCTCCTGT
>JAGLIS010000062.1 GCA_023142835.1 Candidatus Pacearchaeota archaeon
TATATTATCTTTTTCCAACGATGCATTTCCAAAAGCATTGTCCTCGGGTTTTTTTAGTGTTGTAAGCATATAGGGAATGCCACAGGGAATCACTCCGCAACCCACGCTTTTTATCAACAAAATTCTCTTACTCGGATAATAATTCCTTGCAGTCACTGCACTAATAACACCTGCCGGACCGCCACCAATAACAATTACATCATATTTTGCCTTTAATTTCCTTTTCGCATCCATATTTTTACCTTGTAAATAAATATTAACATCATATATTAATAAATATATAGTTTATCCTTTTAATTTTTTATAACCTTTATATTTTTTACCAACTTCTTAATCATTACTTCCTCTTTAGGAATTCAACTATTCTTTCAATACCTTTATCTTTAATTACTTCACCCTTTGAATATGCTTCCTGAATTTTTTTACTATATGGAATTTTAGCAATTATTTTAGAGTTAAATTTTTCGGAAGTTTTTTCTATAATTTCCTTATCGGCGATATCACTTCTGTTTAAAACTATTTTTGATTTTATTTTTAATTGTTTCATCAATTCCAAGATAAGTATTAAGTCATGGTTGCCAAGAGGGGTTGGTTCTGTAACTGCGATTCCTAAATCAACGTCGAGCAATGCAGCGATAACAGGGCAGTGAGTTCCTGCAGCAGTGTCTATAATTATATAATCAAATTCTTTTTCCTTCGCTTTTATGTATTTTTTTATAGCATGGACTATTAAACTTGACTCTTCTATTCCTGGTTTTATTTTTCCAGATATTAAAGTGATGTTTCCTTTTTTGCCAATGGAAATTTCCCCTATTTTTTGTTTCGCTTCATTTATTGCATTCACAGGACAAACAATTTTACAAGATTTGCATCCATTACATTGTTCTGGAACAAGAATCGGAAATTCGCCTCTAATCTGGACGATTGCGTTTTCCCTACATACTTGGCTACATTTCCCACATTTTATGCACTTGTCTTTATCAATTTCAGGAATCATAGTTTCTACATCTTTTATTTTTTTAAGTTTTATCGAGAGGATAATATCATCGTTGGGGCAATCTACGTCGGCATCAATGAGTAAAACTTTATTTTCTTTAGATAGCTCGACGGCTAAAGCTGTAGCTACAGTGGATTTTCCAGTTCCTCCTTTTCCTCCCGTGATTGCTATTCTCATCTTTTAAATAAATTGAATTTTAATTTTGAAATATCTCTTATGTTTCTAATCTTAAATAAATGTGATTTACATTTACAATCTGAACAGCCAAAATTCAAAATAGGAATTTCTGTTTTAAATAATCTATCTGCAACCTTACATTCTTCTGATTTTTCGACTTTTTTATAAAACGTTTTTGTAACTTTCACAAATTTATTTCCGAGGAAATAATCTATATGCCAGTGTTTCTTTTTCTTAATTCTCAAATGTCTTTCTATTCTTTTCTCTAAGTTATTTTGAGCAGAGCCTATATAGACATAATCTCCTTTCTCAAAGTTTATTTTTCCTAGTGCTCCTATCTTGACATCTATACGTTTTTTTACTTTTACAACTAATATGTATATTCCTTTCATTTTTGGCTTTTAGGTTATTTATTTTAAACCAGTGTGTTGGGGACCTGTTGCATCAGTCACTTCTGTCAACTTTCCGTCTATAAAATCTTGGACAACATCTTTGATTTTTCCTTGCCCTTGGTAAATCTTAATTCCAAACTGGTTGAATATGGAAAATGCTCTCGGACCAAGATTTACAGTAATCACTGCATTTATTTTCTCATTTGCAACAATCTCTCCTGCTGTAATTCCAGCTCCGCCCATTTGTTCTTTTGCTGTATTTTCAATTGCCTTTACACTTTTTACCTTTTCATTTTCAATTTCTATAATTAAAAAATAATTGCATCTACCAAACTTTGCATCTATTTCACTTTCTAAATCCTTTCCTGTTGAACTTATTGCTATTTTCATTTTTTTTCCTCCTTATAATTTATTTAATTATTCTCTCGTCATAGGACTTCCACATTTTGGACACTTTTGCTGATAACAAGGGATTCCAGTCTGATGTGATACTTCTGCTTCACATTTTGGACAGACACAATTGCCAGATGGACCTGTGCCAAATCCACCCATTCTTCCACGACCCATACCCCTCCCTAGACCTTGTCCTCTTTCGGTTGGTTGAACCATTTTAAAATTACCTCCTTGTATTTTAATTGAATACCCTTTAGTAATCGCATCCGCAATTTTTCTCCTTCCATCTTTAAGTAATCTTGATAATGTGGATTGGCTTATTTTCATTTTCTTACTAGCCTTTGTTTGTCCCATCCCTTCTGAATCAATTAATCTTATTGCTTCTATCTCGTCAAAACTAAGAACTGTTTCCCTTAAATGACTCAAGGGAATTCCTATGGGTTTAAAATAAGTTACATCTGGCTGGAAAAAAATTCTTTTGATTCTTCTTGGTCTGGGCATTTTATTCTCTTGTTAAATTTATTTTACATTTAGGGCATTTAGTTGTCGAACACGGGACACCTCTTTCGTGGTTTTGTTTATATCCACATTTGGAACATATACAATATCCATCAAGTCCTTTTCCCCGAGCTTCAATAATTTTATTTTTAAATTTTCCTTTTCTCTGCCATCCAAATCCTTTTCCTAATGAAGGTTTAAAGTATCCTCTTTGAATATCATGGGATTCAATTTGTATCGAGGTGTAATTAAGCTCGTGTATCTGGGAAGTTAAACTTTTTCTTAATTTGTTAGAAATTCTATCGGCTTCATCTACTTTTAATTTTGAAGGAAGTTTAATAGTCATTTCTGCAAAAACTTTTGTCCCTAATTTTTGTGTTTTTAAATTTGTTAATTCTATTTTTTCTTCTTTTATTATGTCTCTTATTTTTTCTTCGGTTTTTGGAGAAGACACCCCCAATAAAGTGTCTGTAGTTTCTTTTCCTAGTCCAAATGCTTCTTTTGTAATATAGAGTCCGATTAGTAATGCAATTATTGAATCAAAATGAATCCAGAATTTTGTTAAAAATAATCCAATAAAAACACCTAATGAAACTATAACATCAATTCTTGAATGGATTCCGTCGGATAATAGGCTTACAGAATTTTCTTTTTTACCATAATGGATTTTTAGTTTTGACATTATAAAATTGATTAATGCGGAGGAGCCCATAACAATAAATGCTATGTATGAAATAGTTACGACTGGTTTTCCGAAAAATCCTGTAATGGCATCATAGATAATATATAACCCCGAACCTAAAATTATTAAGGTTATTAAAAATCCTGAGATTACTTCTGCTTTTTCATGTCCGTAAGGGTGTTCTTTATCTGCGGGTTTTTTTGAGGCTCTAATTCCTATTAAGTTTATTATTGAAGCGAAAACGTCTGTCCCTGAATTTACCCCGTCTGCTAAAATCGATGCGGATTTTGTAAAGATTCCTGTAGTTATCTTACCTGTTGCTAATAAGATATTTACAATTATTCCTAAAATTGAAATTTTTTCTTTCATTCTCTTTTGTGTTATTAGTCCTTTAGTCCTTTTAACCTTTTCTCAATTTCTTTCATTTCTTCTTTTAGAGCAGTTAGCTCCTGTTCTAAGAATTGTTTTTCTTGTTCTTCAGTTATTACGGTTGGCTGGGATTGTGGCATAGCTCTTGCTCTCCATGCAAATCCTCTTCCGAGACCTCGACCCATTCCAAAATTCCTAGATCTTGGCATATCGTTGCCTGCACAACTACCCATTCTTCGTCCAGTCATTGGTCCTTGTCCTGTTGGTCCTGTTTTATCTCCTTGTGGCATTTTATTTTACCTCGCCTTTCGGCTTTTAGTTATGAATATATATGCATAATACTATTTAAACTTTTCTGTTTTGAATAATTATTCAAAACTTTTAGAATTTAAATTAAGTAAAAAATTATTTTTTATCTTGTTTATTTTCAATTAAATCTATGAGATAATCATACTTGTATTCTTCTATTATTGAAAACACATCAAAGTCCTTTATGATTCCACTAAATTGAAATTGTGGTTAAAAGTTGTTAAGTCGAATTTTTTCTTCTGCTAAAAATTTAAATCTC
>JAGLIS010000063.1 GCA_023142835.1 Candidatus Pacearchaeota archaeon
TCGGGGACATTTTCGGGGACATTTCCAATTTTTTTTCTATAAAAAGTCACTGTAAAGAAACTAGTATCTTCAAATCCTCCCTCTTTTCCAAATCAAAACTATCCAAATAAACTTCCCAAAACTCATCCAACAAACTCCCCTCAACAACAATCCCCTCAAGCTTTTCCATATCTAACCTCAATCTCATTTACCTTCACAATAATCAACCCACCCATCAATCTAATCTCGACAATACTTAAAAAGCCACGCCATCGCACACTCATCAATGAAAACAGCAACGCTGACTAAAAAAGAAGATGAGTTTTGGGAAGAAGTCTATAATGTCCTAGTCAAATAGGGAATTCATGAGAATTTTACCTATGACTTATGTTTTAGAATCACAAAAGCAAAATTTAAGAGATTGAAAAATATTGATAAATTTATTTGAGTATCTATCCACCCAATTATATCCTTTGCTCCTCGACAATATTTATAAAGAAAAGCCACTAATTAATATAAAGCAAGCAAACACGACATCACCTTAGGATGCTTGACTAGGGTCGTCGGATAGGATATATACCTACATTTATACAAAAACAATAAATTTATAAATATGTAGGTATACTGTTCTTCATGGTAGAATTAAAGAAACTAAAAAAAAGCAATAAAGAATATTTTTATCTTGTCCATAGTTATCGAGAGGGCAAGAATGTAAGAAAAAAACAACTTTACTTAGGTAGCTCTATTCCAAAAGATATAGAAGAACAAAAAAGGAAGTTTATACAAGAGTTTTATTCTGAAAAATTTCTAAAAGATATAGATTATATAAAAAAGAAATTTAATGCAGAATATAGGTCTATGCCGAAATCTGTAAAAGAGAAATCTAAAGAAAATTTTGGGATTAAATTTACTTATAACACTCAAAGAATAGAGGGCTCAACCTTGACCCTAAAAGAAACTGCAGCTCTCTTAAGAGAAGGAATCTCACCTTCATCCAAACCAATTAGAGATGCAAAAGAAGCAGAAGCTCATGAAAAGGTATTTTTTGAAATGCTAAAATATGAAAAAAATCTTAGTCTACAGATTATTCTGAAATGGCATAAGGATATTCTTAGTAAAACTAAAAAAGATATTGCAGGAAAAATTAGGAATCATGATGTAGGAATTGCTCAATCGAAATTTATCCCTCCAATGCACATAGAATTAGATATATTATTAAAAGAATTTTTTGACTGGTATGCCAAAAATAAGAAGAAAGTTCATCCAGCAGAATTAGCGGCATCAGTTCATTTAAAGTTTGTGACAATTCATCCATTTGGGGACGGGAATGGCAGAATTTCAAGATTAATAATGAACTTTGTTTTGAAAGACAACAATTTCCCCTTATTGGACATTCCTTACACAAAAAGAACAAGTTATTATAATGTATTGGAAAGGTCTCAGATTAATAAGGATGAGAATATTTTCATTCAATGGTTTTTTAGGAGATATTTAGCCGAATATAAAAAATATTTGAGATAATCCGTCACCATCTAGTGGTCGACAAAATTTAAAAAGAAAAGCCACCAATTATAATAAAGCAAACGCGAACGACATCACCTTAAGATGCTTGAGTAAGGTCGTCGGCGGTTGGGGCGTACAGGACTTTTGTAACTTTCATGGGTGGACGTTATAAGTGTTGTGGTTTTCTATTTTATCGTTGCTGATGAAGATTTTTAATAAAATTTTAGAGAATGTTAAAAAGTAAAAAATTGGTGATAATTGTACACCTCGGCGGGGCGTTTGCATAGTGTGATACATTAAATAGTAGACTCCTTACTTTTCCTTAAACAACCACAACAATAAAGGCATAACGCCTTTTTCTTCTTTTACCATTCTCTTCACTTCCTCTTCAAATTCCTCGGAATCCCTATAATAAATTAGCTTATAAGAAAATTTAGATCTCTTCTCCTTCAGTTGAGGAAATTCCAGAAATAATTCTCGAATTTGCTTCACTTATATCAGGAATTCTCTTACCACATCTTTCTTTCCATTCAAGATATCTATTTTTATGTACTAATTCTTCTCGTCTCATGAAAATTAAACTAATTTAGCTACCCCCTTTAATCTCTTAAATTTTGCTTTCGTAATCATAAAACAAATATCATAAGTAAAGTCCTCGTGGATTCCCCATCCAACTAATTGATTATAAACAGTTTCCCAGAATTCATCTTCTTCTTTAGTTAGCGTTGCTACTTCCATTGGTGTTGTGTGCGATGGACGTTTTTTATAAATCTTGTCGATCACTTACCTGTGACAGATCGTTGGGAGAAGATTTTTATAACTAGTTTTATTAAATATGTAATGGAATTTACAGATGAACTATATGGAGATAGGCTAATTTTAAAGAGAAATGTGCCAGATATAGAGTTAGCTAAGAAAATATTTGAGATAGTTGATTCTAATAGAGAACATCTAGGGAAGTGGTTTCCATGGGAGAAATTAACACTAAAAATTGAAGACACTATGAAATATCTTTTTGATACAGAAAAGAAAACAGAAGAAGGTGAGGAAGTTGGTTACGGGATTTATTTGAATAATGAATACATCGGAAACATCGATTTATTTGAATTAGATGAAAAAGGAAAGTCTGGAAAAATTGGATATTGGATTTCATCTAAATTTTCTGGGAATGGATACATGACTGAAGCCGTTAAGATATTAGAAAAAGAAATATTTAAAAAATTAGGTCTAAATAGAATTCAGATAAAATGTGATGAAAGAAATAAGGCTTCCAAAAAGGTTATAGAAAAGTGTGGATATGTATTTGAAGGAAAATCTAGGGAAGATGAATACAGTGAGCATTTTAAGGATTTTAGAAACACATTAATCTTCTCAAAGTTGAAGTCTGAATACTAAACTAATTCTCCACCCATCAAAGTTACTCCTCTCCAGTCACGGCGGTTGGGGCGTAAGTCAGAAGTATTCAATTTATTTTAAATGATAAATCTTAGAATATTTATCATTTAAGTATTTAATATAAACACCAGGATTTAATCCTTCATTGCACACATTTTTAATAATATCTTCTGACGTAAATTTTCTTCCGTGCTTATGTATGTTTTCCCTTAGCCATTCTTTAATTTTTGAATAATCTCCAATTTCTATATCTTTTTCAATTTCTGGGAACTCCTTCCTTAAAGCTTCAAAAAGCTGTGTAGCGTAAATCGTTCCAATTGCATATGTGGGAAAATATCCAAAAGTACCTTGTGACCAATGAACATCTTGCATAACTCCTTCAGAATCATTTTCTGGAATAACACCAAAATACTCCTGCATTTTTTCATTCCAAATTTGAGGCAAATCCTTTACTTCGATTGTTCCTTCAATTAAGTCTAATTCAATTTCAAATCTTAATATAACATGTAAACAATAATGAACCTCATCCGCTTCAACCCTAATCTTACCTGGAAAAACAAAATTTACCTCATTTAACCATTTATCAAAATTATTCTCAAGTTCAAATTTTGAATTAAATTTTTCAAAATAATACTTCCAAAATGATTCACTTAATCCAATCATATTCTCCCAAAATTTTGATTGTGATTCATGAAGACCATAACTTGAAGCATCACATAGAAAATTAAATTCATGCTCAATTGGTAAATTTAATTCATATAAGGCGTGTCCAGATTCATGAATAGAAGAACCAAAAGAAAAAAAAGGATCATCCTTGATATTAGTAGTAATTCTTAAATCATTTGTCCCAATCCGAACCATAAAAGGATGTTCCGCAAAATCAACTCTAGAATAATCTTCCCCCAACCCTATTCTTTTTGAGACATCTTTAACAAAATGCATTTGATATTCTCGTGGAAACTCTTTTTTTGTTAAAACTCTTTTTTGAGATTTATAAGTTTCTGATTCTTCAATTTTCCTAAGTAAATTTATTAATTCTTTTTTCAATTCTTCAAATTTTGGCTTCAATTCTTCAGAAGTCATCCCTTCTTCAAAACTATCTAATAAGCTATTATATGGATGTCCTTCTAATCTAATAAATTTTGCCTCTTTCTTTTTTAATCCAATAATTTTTTCCAAATGGGGTTTAAATAATTCAAAATCTTTTTCTTTTTTTGCATCTTGCCAAGCATTAAATGAGAGTGAAGCTGTTTTTGATAATTCTTCAATAAATTTTTTTGGAAGTTTTCTTGCTTTTGAAGCATCTCTATAAACTCTTTCAATCATTATTCTATCATCTCCAGAAAGTTCAATTTTTTTCAATCTCTCAATTGCACTAAATAATTCATCAGAAATTATCTTTTCGTGTGAAAGTGAACCTAAAAATGCATGTTGTTCTGCTCTAGCTTTAGCTCCTTCTTTTGGCATATAAGTTTGTTGATCCCACTCCAAAAGACCAATTGTTTGATTAATTAAAATAATTTCTTTTTGATATTTTTTAACTAATTCTAAATCCCTATTTATTTCCATAAAGGTTCTATCAAATAACTATTTATAATATCATCTAAAAATTTGCAAATATAAAAAGTCCGCCTCTAATTTGACCACGAAAGTCCAGGTGGAATTTGGAACTTTTAAATTTCTAATCCATCCACTCAATTATATCCTTTGCTCCTCGACAATACTTAAAAAGTCTGAGTGTTAATTAGTATAAAGCAAACGACACGACATCACCTTAGGATGCTCAAGTAGGGTCGGCGATTGAAGCTATAAAGAAAACTATAAAAAATAAAATTTTAAAGCCACCATTTGCGTAGATTTCGTTTTTCAAATCAATATCTAAAATCAAAGTATAGCTCTAATACCACCAATCAAATAACCTTAAAAATGCCAATATTTTACAAGATTTATGATAATCAATGAAGTTTCAGGAATTGTTTCCCCAATAGCTTTGAGTGTCTTGTTAATTGTATTTTTGATAATCCTTGAGTTAGGCA
>JAGLIS010000064.1 GCA_023142835.1 Candidatus Pacearchaeota archaeon
CAGTTATACTCCAACTATGAACTCCAATCAAAGTTCCATTCCTCGAAGCATTAGCAACAATACTATACTTCGAACTCCCCCCATGAAACGGAACACTACCTTGCAAATTCGGCGTCAAACCTGCCCAACCAACCAACAAACTATCATAATTCGCCGTCGACAAAGTAACCCCATTAAACATCTCAGTCATATTAGTAACCGCCGAGACATTCCAAGAGCTTAGATTTTGCTCGAAAGCAACAGCACTCTCAAACATCTCATTCATATCATCAACCTTAGAAACATCCCAACCACCAATATCCTGATTAAAAACTGTTGCAGACCTAAACATATCATTCATTTTAGTGACATTACTTGTATCCCAGTTAGAGATATTGCCGTTGAAATTGTTAGTATCACAGAACATACTATTCATAGTTGTGACGCTGGAGGTGTTCCAGTTGCTTAAGGATTGGTTGAAGACGTTAGCAGAATAGAACATAGCAATCATATTTGTGACATTACTTGTATCCCAGTTAGAGATATTGCCGTTGAAATTGTTAGCATCACTGAACATATGATTCATATCTGTAACGCTGGAAGTGTTCCAATTGGAGACATTGCCGTTGAAATTGTTAACACCTCTAAACATTCCATTCATATCTGTTACGCTAGATGTATCCCAGTTGTTTAGGGGTTGGTTGAAGGAGTAAATATAACTAAACATTTTCTGCATATTTTTTACATTAGAAGTGTTCCAGTTGTTTAGGGGTTGGTTGAAGGCGCTACTAGAAAACATATACATCATATTTGTTACATTAGAAGTGTCCCAGTTGCTTAGAGGTTTGTTGAAGGCGTCAGCATCATAGAACATAAAACCCATATCTGTAACGCTGGAAGTGTTCCAGTTGGAGACATTGCCGTTGAAGGCTTTAGCACCATTGAACATATAACCCATAGCTGTAATGCTAGAAGTGTCCCAGTTAGAAATATTGCCGTTGAAGGCTTTAGCACCATTGAACATAAAACCCATAGTTGTGACGCTGGAAGTGTTCCAATTGTTTAGGGATTGATTAAAGGCGTCAGCATCATAGAACATAGCATACATAGTTGTAACCCCTCCAGAAACATCATCAAACCAATCCTCCGCAGTAAACGTCGTAATCCCTGAAGCACTCCTAAACATCTGATTAGAACCATTAATCCCAGTCAAACTATTCGACATCGGTGTCAAAATATCTTTCAACAAAGTCGGAGTCCCCTCATAAAACGACACCCTGTTCACATACCCTGTCAAAGAAACATTATACTCTCCCGCCATCGCATACTCATGAGTTCTCAACCCAGTCCCATTATAAGTATCATCATTCCCGTCGCCCCAATCCACATTCAAATCCACCGCATTACCTGTCTTAAACGAAAAGTTCTGAGGACTTGCCGTCGTATTTATATTAAATCTAAATGGATCAACAACAAGCGTATGAATCCCAGTATCATTCCAATTCCCCACATTATCAGTCGCATACCACATATAACCTACAGAAACTCCAGTAGTATCATTTAAGGTCTTAGTCACATTAGCCCAACTTGGCGTCGCTGTAAAATTAACCGCCGATTCATTCGCCCAAACACCAGTATTATTCGTCGAGAAAATATACTGTCCCGTCGGATGCAAAGCAACATCATCATCCCAATAAATCGAGAACAAAGTTGATTGACCTGCCAAAGTATTATTCTTCTTGATTAGCGAATACGTCGGATAACCATCAAACCCACCATCAGTTATAACCCAACTATGAACTCCTATTAAAGTTCCATTCCTCGAAGCATTAGCAGAAATACTATACTTCGAACTCCCCCCATGAAACGGAACAGAACCCTGCAAATTCGGAGTCAAACCTGCCCACCCCGTCAACAAACTATCATAATTCGCCGTCGACAAAGTAACCCCATTAAACATATTAGTCATGTCTGTAACAGCCGAAACATTCCATGAGCTTAGGTTTTGCTCGAAAGCAATAGCATCATAGAACATCTCACTCATATTTGTGACGCTGGAGGTGTCCCAGTTGGAGATGTTGCCATTGAAGACGTTAGCACCATGGAACATACCCTCTATAGCTGTGACGCTGGAGGTGTTCCAGTTAGAGATATTGCTATTGAAGACATCAGCATTATAAAACATATCACGCATAGTTATGACATTTGAGGTATCCCATGTTGAGATGTTTCCATTAAAGGCATCAGTATAAGAGAACATCTTACGCATATTTGTAACACTAGATGTATCCCAGTTGGAGATATTGCTATTGAAGACATCAGCACTATTGAACATATAATGCATATATACAACGCTGGAGGTGTTCCAGTTGTTTAAGGGTTGGTTAAAGACATCAGCACTATAAAACACACCACCCATATCTATAACGCTGGATGTGTTCCAGTTGTTTAAGGGTTGGTTAAAGGCTATAGCATAACAGAACATATAACCTATAGATATGACTTTTGAAGTGTCCCAGTTACTTAAGGATTGGTTGAAAGCGCTAGCACCATGGAACATACTACCCATATCTGTTACGCTGGAGGTGTTCCAGTTAGATGTGTTTCCGTTAAAGGCAGTAGCACTATTAAACATATGACTCATATCTGTTACACTAGATGTATCCCAGTTAGAGATGTTGCCGTTGAAGAGGTCAGCATGATCAAACATACTACCCATATCTGTTACACTAGATGTATCCCAGTTAGAGATGTTGCCGTTGAAGACGTCAGCATAACCGAACACAGCACTCATATCTGTTACGCTGGAGGTGTTCCAGTTGTTTAAGGATTGGTTGAAGGCATCAGCATTATAGAACATTTGAGACATATTCGTGACGCTGGAGGTGTTCCAGTTGGAGATGTTGCCGTTGAAGACGTTAGCATAATGGAACATAGAACTCATATCCGTTACCTTAGAGGTGTCCCAATTATTTAAGGATTTGTTGAAGATATAACTATTATAAAACACCCTCTTCATTACTGTAACTTTAGATGTATCCCAGTTGGAGATGTTTCCGTTGAAGACATTAGTATCAGCGAACATATAACTCATACTCGTGACACTTGAGGTGTTCCAGTTGGAAATATCACCATTGAAAACATCAGTATTAAAGAATGTACCATACATATTTGTAACACTGGAAGTATTCCAACTGTTTAAGGATTGATTAAAAGCAGTAGCACCATAGAACATATATCCTATAGTTGTAACCCCCCCAGAAACATCATCAAACCAGTCCTCCGCAGTAAAACTCGTAATCCCCGACGCGTCCCTAAACATCTGATAAGAACTATTAATCCCAGTCACACTATTCGACATCGGCGTCAAAATATCATTCAACAAAGTCGGAGTCCCCTCATAAAATGACACTCCATTCACATACCCAGTCAAAGAAACATTATAATCTCCTGCCGTCACATACTCATGACTCCTCAACCCCGTCCCTGAATAAGTATCATCATTCCCGTCGCCCCAATCCACAAATAAACTCACCGCATTATCTGTCTGAAACGAAAAGTTTTGAGGACTTGCCGTCGTCGTTACCTTAAACTTGAATGGCTCAACAGTCACCGTCCTCACCTCAGTCAAATTCTCATTCCCTGCATCATCCCTTGCACTCGCAAAATAAGTATAAGTCCCTGCGTCCAAAACATCCGTCGCATTCTTCGATTGATTTACATACAAAGTCCATTTATCACTATCATATTTATTCAAGTTAGACATATAGAGTTGGGAGACTTCCGACGCTGATAATTCTCTTTCCCACATCTTAAACTCATCTATTGAACCATTAAAATAATTCCCTGTTGAACCATGATCACAAGCATCAGAGCCAAATGTATATCCTATCCCAGGTTCATCACTATGAGTAGAAACTTCACTATCAGCCATAACAGGAGTTCCAGAAGAATTTACTAACTCACCATCAACATACATAAAAATATCTGTTACATTATATCCCACAACCACATAATGCCAATTTGTTGTATCAGTATAATCATAAGTTAGCGCGTCAATCTGATTATCATCCTGAACATTTAAAACAAGTTTTCCAGAAGAAATCATCAAACAAAAACCATTTGTACTTCCCCCTTCATCAACTATTACTCTATCCCCTGCTGTTGAATCAGCTTTTATCCACACCCCATAATATCTCTTTGTAAAAGCATCATGCCATATTCCAGGGTCTGGACTAGCAGGAGTTATTGTTGTGCTTGAACCATCTAAATCAACTGCCTTCCCATATTTTCCAGTTACTATGCTAGCAGAAGAAAGTGTTGCATTACTTTGCTCACTATATTCACTAACATCAACAGCCTTGGTTTCACTCTCTCCCAAAGCACTTAGATTATCAAAATTATACATCACTGTTAAACTATCATTAAACAAAGTATAATTAGTCCCGTTCCAATTCCATTTAACCTCGTTCAAATCCGACTCATTAATAGAAACATTTATTTCAATTGAAGTATTCGTCGTAGAAGTATCATTAGCCAGCGTCGGAGAAACGAAACCAATCTCAGGAGCCACACCATCCGTCGTCGTCAAAACAAACACCCCTGTATTATTAACATCCCCCACATTATCATCTGCATACCACCTATAACCAACACTAACCCCAACACTAGAATTCAAAATCTTACTAACATTAGCCCAAGAAGGTGTAGCCGTAAAATTAACCGCCGATTCATTTGCCCAAGTTCCAGTATTATTCGTCGAGAAAATATACTGTCCAGTCGGATGAAGTACTGCATCGTCGTCGTATTGAATTGAAAATAAAGTAGATTGTCCTGCTATAGTACTATTCGTTTGGTTTAGCGAATAAGTAGGAGCACCACCTAACCCTCCATCAGTTATACTCCAACTATGAACTCCTATCAAAGTTCCATTTCTCGAAGCATTAGCAGCAATACTATACTTCGAATTCCCACCATGAAACGGAACCGAACCTTGCAAATTCGGCGTCAAACTCGCCCACCCCATCAACAAACTATCATAATTAAGAACTGATAGAGTAGCCCCATTAAACATCTCAGTCATATCCGTAACAGCCGAAACATTCCACGAACTCAAGTTCTGGTCGAAAGCAATAGCATTCTCAAACATCTCATCCATATCATCAACCTTAGAAACATCCCAACCACCAATATCTTGATTAAAAACTGTTGCAGACCTAAACATATCATTCATTTTAGTAACAGTAGAGACATTCCAATTTCCTATATCTTGGTTGAAAGCGTTAGCACCGTAGAACATATAACTCATATCTGTTACACTAGATGTATTCCAGTTGGAGATGTTTCCGTTGAAGACATTAGCACCACGGAACATAGCATACATAGACGTTACATTGAAAGTATTCCAGCTATTTAGGGATTGGTTGAAAGCGTCAGCATTATAGAACATATAACTCATATTTGTGACATTAGAAGTATTCCAGCTATTCAGAGGTTGGTTGAAAGCGTTAGCACCGTAGAACATATAATCCATATTTGCGACGTTAGAGGTATCCCAGTTGGAGATGTTTCCGTTGAAGACATTAGTACCATAGAACATATATTTCATATTTGTGACATTAGGAGTATTCCAGTTGCTTAGAGATTGATTGAAGGCGTCAGCATTATAGAACATATAACTCATATCTGTTACACTAGATGTATTCCAATTATTCAGAGGTTGGTTGAAGATACTAGCACTCCTAAACATCTCATCCATATCTTCAACACTAGAAGTATCCCAGTTAGAGATGTTGCCGTTGAAGGAGTTAGCATAATAGAACATATTATTCATTTTAGTAACACTACTTGTGTCCCAGTTGGAGATGTTGCCGTTGAAGGCAGTAGCAAAATAGAACATCTGACCCATATTTGTGACGCTAGAAGTGTTCCAGTTGGAGATGTTGCCGTTGAAGGCACCAGCACTATAGAACATCTGACTCATACTTGTAACACTAGATGTATCCCAGTCATTTAGAGATTGGTTAAAGGCGTCAGCATCATAGAACATCCCACTCATTCTAGTAACCGCCGAAACATTCCAACCTCCTATATCTTGGTTGAAGGCGTCAACATTATAGAACATATAACCCATATCTGTAGCACTTGAAGTGTCCCAGTTGTCTAAGGATTGGTTAAAAGCATTAATAGCACAAAACATACCACCCATATATATAGCACTAGATGTGTTCCAGTTGGAGATGTTGCCGTTGAAGGCGCTAGCATAAGCAAATATATAATGCATATCTGTGACGCTGGAGGTGTCCCAGTTAGAGATGTTTCCGTTGAAGATATCAGCACTAACAAACATATACCTCATATCTGTAACGCTGGAGGTGTCCCAGTTGTTTAGAGATTGGTTAAAGACATCTGCATACTGAAACATAGTACTCATATTTGTAACGCTGGAGGTGTTCCAATTAGAGATATTGCCATTGAAGACGTTAGCATGACGGAACATCCTACTCATTGTTGTAACGCTGGAGGTGTTCCAATTGTTTAAGGATTGGTTGAAGGCACTAGAATTATAAAACATCTCACTCATATTTGTAACCCCTCCAGAAACCCCATCAAAAAAGTCCTCCGCCGTGAAACTCGTAATCCCAGACGCATCCCTAAACATTTGATAAGAACTATTAATCCCAGTCACACTATTCGACATCGGCGTCAAAATATCATTCAACAAAGTCGGAGTCCCCTCATAAAATGACACTCCATTCACGTACCCAGTCAAAGAAACATTATAATCTCCCGCCGTCGCATACTCATGAATTCTCAAACCAGTCCCATTATAAGTACTACTATTCCCATCACCCCAATCTACAATTAAGTTAAGTGCATTATCCGTCTGAAACGAAAAGTTCTGAGGACTCGCCGTAGTATTTATATGAAATTTGAATGGCTCCACACTCACCGTCCTAACCTCAGTCACATTCTCATTCTCATTCGTATCCTTCGCTGAAGCAAAATAAGTGTAAGTCCCTGCGTCCAAACTATCCGTCGCATTCTTCGATTGATTCACATACAAAGTCCATTTATCCGTATCATATTTGTTCAGGTTAGACATATACATTTGAGAAACCTCGTCGGCGGAGAGGGAACGGTTGTAGATTCTGACTTCATCAATGAAACCATCCCAAGGAAAATATTGTGTTCCCCCCCATAGTTCACGACCAATTTGTGATTGAGTTGAAGTAAAACTAGATGTACTAAAAGTAGAATCACTTCCAGCTTCTGTGCCATCAACATACATATAAGCATCGCTTCCATCCCTTATACCCACAACATGATGCCATTTTCCGTCACTTATGTCTGGAGTAGATGGACTTATTTGAAGATTTCCAGAGCACACGAAACTGGGCGCATTTGCAGTAAATTCTCCTACCCTCAAATAACAAATATTTGTACCATCGTTAAGATCTATGATAGTTTTAGTATCTGAACCAGCACTTCTTTTTATCCATGTTTCCATTGTCCAAGAATTACTTAATACTATATTAGGCAAATCAACATAATCATTATCTCCATCAAACATCATCGCCCTTTGATATTTCCCGTCAGCAGTTGTGGTATTTCCCCCGACAACCATCCCATTATTCCCCCTCCCCGAAATATCAACAACAAGTGTATCATTCTCTCCAAGTGCCGAAACATTATCAAAGTTCATCATCAAAACCAACGAGTCGTTAAAAATAGTATAATTCGTCCCGTTCCAATTCCACTTAACTTCATCCAAGTAAGTCTCATTAATCGAAACATTTATTTCAATCGAAGTATTTGTCGTCGAAGTATCATTCACTAGCGTCGGAGAAACGAAACCAATCTTAGGATAAACCGTATCTACAGTAAATACTTCAAGAGAAATATCATTATACAAAACAGGAGAATAAAAAAGACTTGACGAATTACCAGCTAAGAATTTATACTCTGGAAAAATATAATCAGCCTCAGTATTTATCGTAAACGTCTCATTAGTGTCCGACGTTATGTTTTGATAGTCTGTATAATAAATATTATTATGTTTATCTCTCGATTCATTATATAGCGTTTGAATCTCATCTTCTGAAAGAGAACGATTCCAAATTTGGAATTCATCTATTGTTCCGTTGAAAAATCTATCTTGATGTGAATCTTCCGTGTTTGCTATATATACTGATACGTCATCAAAACCCCTTATAGTCCCATCATAAGCCTGACCAACAACACCAACACCATTTACATAGATTGTTACATTTGAGCCATTTGCTACCCCAACAATATGATAAAAAACATCTGCAGTCGGAGTTCCATTAGAGTAGGATGCTTTTTTTTCTACACCATCGTTTGGCCATATACCTATATAGACAGTATTATCAGCTATTCCTAATTGCCATACATTAGTTCCTCCACTTCTTTTACCTGCTATGAATTGAGTTGATTTAAACGATGCGGGTTTCACCCACGCTTCAATAGTAATCATATCAGTAATATTCAAACTCGCATCATTTCCGCAATCAACATAATCCCCAGCCCCATCAAACTCAAAACCTCCAGTATCATTAACCCCTCCACTCACATTAAACACCGCATCAGTTACAGTCCCATCGTTCCCCTCTCCCGAAATATCAACCGCACTCCCCCACTCAAATGGCATATACAAAACCTGCCCACTCACATTAACACTCGAATTAATCTGCCCAACCCTCGCCTCAATCGAACTGTTCAACTCCTCCTGAATCGTCGAAGATAAATTCACCCTATTATAACCATCATTATCCCAGTTAGTAGAATTAGTAATATTCACCGCTCTTACCTTTTCCGTTCCTGTTGGATAGAATCTCGAGTAGGATTTATTGTAAAGGTCTGATATTTCCGTGCTATTTAAAGAACGGTTAAAAACCATTACTTCATCGATTGAGCCATTGAAATCAAATTCCCCCCCTGCAACTCGGTCAGCACCTATTTCAAAATTAGTTACAGCACCTATACTATCATCATGAGTAGCAGAAGAATCATATACCCCATTAATATAATATTTCATTCCACCAGCACTCGTATTATACCGGACATAGGTTATATGTTGCCAACTATCAAGAGCAACAGTACCTGTTGAGTTATCCTTATAGGTACTATCATACACATACATATGTTCATCAACATTAATAGCCCACACAGGGTCGTAATCATCAAAGGCAACTATCCCTGCAGTCACACTATCTTTTTTATACACCCAAGCAGAAACAGTATAATTCCCTGTTCCAATAGTTCCAATCCCACTTCCACTACCCCCAACCCTGTCCCCATTCCCATCAAACTCATACGCACCACCATACTTCCCACTTGAATTAAAAACCGCATCCGTTACAGTCCCATCGTTCTCATTAACACTATAATCATACTGCGTCGTCCCACTAACATCAAAAGGCATATACAAAACTAAGGAATCATAAGGTGCAACATCTGAAACAGTTAAATGAGTGAAATTATTCTCTTGAGTTACATTTGTGTCAATGGATTCACTTGTTGAAAAAATTGTCACAGTATAACTTGGATCAATAAACATTGTAGAACTTCCATTAAATTCACCAGTAAA
>JAGLIS010000065.1 GCA_023142835.1 Candidatus Pacearchaeota archaeon
TAATTTTAGAGAAGAATATTTACTAAATACGATGATTCCATTTCCAACAATAAAAAATCACACAAGTCCCGAAAAAATAAAAGAGTATGTGTCGTTACTTGTACAAAATATCATAGACAAAGAGGGACGAATAAGAGAAAAACATAAACTAATTGATGATAAAGTAAAAAAAGAATTAGCCGAGAATCAGAATCATAATAGATTTAAATTTAATTATCCAAAAATTTCAGAAATAAAAAAAGAAACGAGATTAGATACTGGACTCTATGAAAAAGGATTTAAAAAAATTGATAATTTAATTAATAATTATAAACATGGGTTCTTTCAGATTCCATACAATTTATTTAAAAGTGGCTCAACACCCAAAATAAGATTATTTAATCCAAAAAGCAAGAAATTCAATTGGGTAACTCCCACTAATATTTTTGGTGAAGGATTTTATAATCCAATAATTACAATAGATATGAAAATTTCAAATAACATAAACAAAGATTGCATATTATTCATTAATAGAACTTCTAAGGGTAAAAAGGGGGAATTTGTAGGAATTACTTGTTTTTATGATTTTGGAGAATATGGATGTGGTCATCATAATCAAGGATTATATAA
Source organism: Candidatus Pacearchaeota archaeon (assembly GCA_023142835.1). GTDB lineage: Archaea > Nanobdellota > Nanobdellia > Pacearchaeales > GW2011-AR1 > JAGVXH01. The sequence goes on from JAGLIS010000065.1 coordinate 610, forward strand.
AGTTGATAAATTCGAGAAGGATAAATTATTATTTATAGTATCTATAATAAATTCAAATTTATTAAGGGAAATTTGTGGATACTCTTCACTAGGTTCTAAAATGAAGGAATTGAAATCTTATGATTTTTCTAAACTAAAGTTTCCGAATTTCCCAAAAGAGAGAGAAAATGAAATTATTAATTTGTATTATAATAAACTAAATAAAAATGATAATTTAAATTCGAAAAATTATTTAAACAAAGAATTTGAGAGAAATAATAAATTAGGCATTTTCCAATTAGATATAGAAATATTTAAATTGAGAGGATTACTGGAAGAAATTATAGATAAAATAATAATAAATGAAAAAATTGAAATTAATTATTAATGAAAATAAGTTTTGAGAGATAGATTGAAAATGGGAAGAATTCTGTAAGAAAAGCGAATAAGAAAGGAATTAGGATGAATTGTTTTAGTTCCAATCCAGAAGAGAAAGCCTTGTTTGATTATTATATCCATTATGACTTAATTAAAAAAAACTTGGTGGTTAGTAATAGCTACATGGATTTTAGCTATAGCCACTATATTGTTAATTAAATTTTCTGTGTAAAAAGTAATCTCTTATTCAGACTTTATACACAAAGCTGGTTTCTTCTTGCCCCTAACAAATAAGTACAAATCTCAAATTAGACATAACAATTTTTAATCGAACTTATTTGAAAAATATTTCATAAATTAATTATTCTCTTGGATGCGGTGTATAGCCTACAGACATATGTCACCTAATTCTACAGTTTTGAAACCAATACAACTCTTATTGTTTAACTATTATTGTTTAACATTTATTTTTTTCATAGCTCTTGAAGAAATTGTCCAAATGTTTCTCTGATCTCTGTTTAACATTTTTCCGATTTCGCTGTATTTCATTTTATTTTCATGCAAGTATGACACAAGAGATTCTAGTACGGTTAAATTTCGGTTTTCTAAAATGGTTATTGGAACACAGGTATCGTCGTCAGATACTTCTAAAAATTCGTCGTTTTTAGCAATAGCCCTATTATATGAAGACCATATCGTTCTTTGATCTCGTTTCAACTCTAGTCCGATTTCGCTGTAGCTCATCCTTAGATTCTCTCGCATGTATTTTGTGATTGCTTCCAGTCCACCGATTTTTTCGCTGAAGATTGCGATTGGTATTGAAACCGCTTTCATCCCTTCAATATTTCGGATAGCCTTTCTGCTGATTCTGTATTTCTTTCTTATTTCCTCGACGAAGGCATTCAGTATCTCGAAACTGTTCAGACCATATTCTTCCATTGTGCTCTCTAATATAAGACAAGCTGCTCCAGCCAGTTTATCTCCCTCGTAACTCTCTTTTCCTTTTGTCCATTTGACGAGTAATTCGACAACTTCTAATTTGCCCAAATCGTGCCTCTTTCGGATTGTGTTTAGAATTGAACTGACCGACTCGACGACATCTTTGTCTAATTTTATTATACCTTTTTTCTTTCTTCCTGCTGGGACAAATAGGACTAGGAAAATTCTGATTGTCCATGAGAGTGCTTCGGATGAATAGTCTTGTGTATTGATGTCGCTTGGGACACCTTTTAGACAGAAGTATAATTGTTCTTGTCCCGATGTTGCGTTTGCGAGGTTCAAGGTGTTGTTCCCTCTTTCTAATATTGCTGAGAGAATCGTCACGTTGGTAGCGTTGGACATTGTGTTCCCCGAGCATCCGTCTGTTGCGTTGTCGACGGTAAAGTTGTGTGCGTAGATGTAGTCTGTGGTTACTTCAGCACCTTGAAGGTCGTAACCTCTAACACTTATGTTTAAGCTCTCCTTGTTTCCTGTGTTGTTTATTACAATGGGGTGACTTGTGGAAGGAATGTCCGTATCTGTAAGATTTATTGTTCCCCACTCCAAAGCCGTCGGTGACATGACCATCGCCGTTAATAATTCGTACGTAAAATTCGTCGAGGAGTTTTCTGCACTCTCTCCACTATCGTCCTGAATCGTGACGTTGATTGTCCAGTTTCCAGCGTCGTCGAAATACAACATACCGACGGTGCAAGAATAGTTCGCTTCATTTCCTGAGGCGCTTAGCTCGACACAAGAAGTGTTCAGCCTCGTGGTTTCTCCATCTTTTTGGAATCTTGCTTGAGCAGTTGAGGAGTTAAGATCTGTCGCACCGTCGGTGTCGTTGACTGTGAAATTAAAAGTAACGTTTCTTACGTTTCCTTCTAAAGGAGTTTGTGAAGAGATTGATTCGACGGAGATTATTTGTGGGGGGGTGTTTGCACTGGTGTTAACAACGTAATCCCTTTCAATAGAACTATTCGGATTTTCGCTGGTTCCGTTTCCCCAAGAGTACCATTTGTAAAGGTAAGTTCCGTCGGCTGAGAATATGTGAGATGCGTTATAAATATTAAAGGATAGATTCGTCGCTGTTATGTTGGTTCCGTTGATTTCTAATAAGACGGTTCCGTTTGTGTTTTCTAGTGTTACGTTAAACCAACCTGTTCCGCTTCCCTCCAATGTTGCGTTGTTGTCTTGGTAGTTTGAGAACTGTGGATAGGTTGTGTCCATATCTATATACCCACCATCATATATAAGCCAACTATGATCTCCGATTAAAGTATCATTCCTAGCACTCGTCGCTACAGAACTATACTTTAAATTCGCTCCATAGAATGTAACACCATTTTTCAAATTAGGCGTCAAACCAGCCCAACCAATCAACAAACTATTATAATTCGGCGTCGACAAATTAACCTCTGCAAACATATAAGTCATATCTGTAACAGCCGAAACATTCCAGTTTCCTAGGTCTTGGTCGAAGACGCTAGCATTATTGAACATAGCATACATGCTTGGGATTTTTGATGTGTCCCAGTTGTTTAGGGGTTGGTTGAATGCGTTAGCCCAATCGAACATATAACTCATACTTGTGACGCTGGAGGTGTTCCAGTTGTTTAGGGGTTGGTTGAAGGCGATAGCATGATAGAATACTGCATACATGTTTGTGACGCTGGAGGTGTTCCAGTTGGAGATGTTGCCGTTGAAGGCGTAAGTAAAAGCGAACATAAGACTCATATCTGTGACGCTGGAGGTGTTCCAGTTGTTTAGGGGTTGGTTGAAGGTATTAGTATAAGCGAACATCCAACTCATATTCGTAACTTCTCCACTAACATCATCAAACCAATCCTCTGCCGTAAAAGTCGTAATTCCCGACGCATCCCTAAACATCTGATAAGAACTATTTATCCCCGTCAAACTATTCGACATCGGCGTCAAAATATCATTCAACAAATCCTCCGTCCCCTCATAAAACGAAACCCGATTCACATAACCAGTCAAAGAAATATTATAATCTCCAGCACTTGCATATTCGTAGCTCCTCAACCCCGTCCCATTATAAGTATCATTATTCCCATCACCCCAATCTACAAATAAATTAAGTGCATTATCAGTCTGGAAACTAAATGTCTCAGGACTTCCCGTCGTATTTATATGGAATTTAAATGGTCCAGTCGAATTAATAATATAATTCCTTTCTTCTGAAACATTATATTTCTCTGATGTCCCATTTCCCCAAGAGTGCCATTTGTAAGGATAAGTTCCTCCACTTGAAAAAGTGTGTGATACGTTATAAATATTAAAAGATAAATTTGTTGCAGTGATATTGTTTCCGTTGATTTCCAGTAAGACTGTTCCGTTTGTGTTTTCTACAGTTACATTGAAGTGTCCTGTTCCACTGTCATTAAAAGTTGCGTTGTCGTCCCAGTAATTTGAGAAGGTTGGGTATGTTGTATCTGGAGGTTCACCAGATGGGTTCAAATTAACAGTTCTGTCTTCTGTGCTATTTTCCTGGATTGAACTGTTTCCATGACTTGAATTAAATAAGACATCAATCAAATAGATTTCTTTTAAAACTGTTGTTACATTTAATTCCCAAGATACATTCCATGATTGTCCTTGTGAAAGGCTTGAGGGAGACGTTTTGGGATTTTCTCCTTCCTCCTCTGCTACAGTCCATATCAACCTATATTCATAAGCCCCATTATTGTCACTCTTTAAGGAAATCTGGCTCCCTGTTGCATTATAACAATACCAACCAACTAGCCTCATAGCAGCAGGGCGGGAGAGCCTCAGATAGAATTGTAATGGATCCAACGCCCAACAGGCTGATGGAACTGTGGAATTACTTTGTCCATTACCACTCTTCTGTTCTAATTTAGCTCCTAATACTCCTGTGGGTTTTGAATAATTAAAATAATGCATTCCCTCACTGTATACTATAGTGTCTCCATAACTATCCCAATTTCCATCATAAGTATCTGAACAAGGATATGTAGCACTCCAATCTCCCCCACAAGATGTTGCATTAGCATCATCCTGATAAACTTCACTAGTTCCACTAATATAAAACGGCTCTCCATCCTTAGTTATATTAATATCTGTATCCGGATTTGTTGTTAAATTATATCTTGCCAAACCTGAAACATTTCCACATTTTGCATTTGAACCACCTTCACAAGTAACTGTTGCATTTATTGTTAGATTTGTGTCTCCTGTTGAATATACTGAATCATCGTCTGGTTTTGAAATTGAGACATTTAACCAGCCATAGGAAAAAATTTCACAATCAACAGTAAGGGAATTATTTGAAGTATCTTCGTCGGAAGTTACATTAAAAACAGCTTGAAATGTCCCTTGAGTCGCATTTGAACAAGTTATTAAAACTTCATCAGATTGTCCATTCGACATTGTTCTTTGTGTCCAATTTGTTGTTATTTGAGTGCAATTTCCTGTACAAGTTAGGGTAACATTGGTGTTAGTCTTTGTAGACTCAATTTCTAGAACAGAAGTTATATTATTAGTGCTTTCTCCTAAATCTAAAGACGACTGATTCCATTCAACAGCAATAGAAGGTATCAAAGCAACACCAATGTGAGCATGTTCATCATTAGCCCAAGTCCATGTCATTGTTAAAGAATCTTCAGTAACATCTCCATAAGACATACCTATTACATCCTCTCCTGCATCATAATTTATTAGTTCTGTTTGATTGCCTCCATAAGTGAGTAATGGGTCTCTATCTACTGCAATTACATCTACAACTACATCACCTGATTTAGCAGGAACAGTAATGGAAGAACTTGTACAGGAAGCTCCAACACATCCTAGTGTAGTTACTGTAGACAAATTTACAGAATCAACACCGTAAAAAACCACGCTTCCACCAGTTGCTTCTTCTGCATTTTTATTTGTAAATGTAACATTAACTGGCAAAGAAGCTCCACAATCAGGATTAGATAGATTCCACATTTCAACCTGTTCTTCACTATCACTACTATCTTCATAACCAACTCTGCTCATTGGAGTTCCATTATAAGTTATTGAATCAATATTTGGACTTGCATCTTGGTCTATCGCTACTCCAACTATTAAAATCATATCCTCCCCACAAGTAAAATTGTAATCCCATGTCATCCCATCGGATAGTGCATCTGTGTTACCTGTTGCTGAAGTTCCATTTGTTATTGGGTCAATTATATGGTCAAATTCTATTTCTCCGTCGATAACTTTCAAATCAAATGTGTCCTGAGTTCCCTGAAGATTTGTTAGATAAATTTTGTTATATTCATCTGAGTTTATCGTAGTGAATTCTGCAATTAGTTCAGTGTCATTGACTTCATAGATTTGTACTTTCGGAGTTCCAGAAACTACTCGAGGATAGATTGTTATATCTCTTGAAGAGTCTAGGGGAATTTCAAAGGTTATCCTGATATGATGTTCTTCAGGAATTGTTTCTGACCAAATGCTATCTAACTGGGAAACCTCATCATAAATATCTGAAATAAACTCTCTGTTCTCGTCGAGATGTTCTGCTTTTATAATAACGATTATTTCAAATGTCTGGCTATCTGAATTTGGCGAAATCCATTCGATGTAATCATAGATGCCATTATCATTTTTATCTTCAATTTTCTGGATAGGGATATACTTGTCTTCTTCAACCCAATAAATTTTTACCGAGAAAGGATTTTTAACGTTGAGATTTTCATCGAGTTCAGTGAAAGTAAGAACATCCCCATAAACTAATTTTTTAGGTCCTGTAATTTTCACTTTTTTTCCTTTTTTAGTTTTCTCTTCAGTAGAATATGGAGCTGGAGTTTCGTAAGTTAGTTCATACTCCGTCGCTGTATCGTCAATTTCGAGGGTTTGATTTATTTCTTCTTCGATATCCTGAACTACCTGTCCAGTGATTGTGCTGAAAATTTTTCCGAAGAAATTTAAAAGGTTCTTGAAAAATCTGGTGATGAAATTATCGGTGCCCACGTCGGAGATAACTCCACCAGTGATTGAAAATTTGGCTTCCTTGTCTTCTTTAATTTTCTTGACTAAAACTTTAGTTGCACTCTTTGGTAGTTCGACATTAATTTTCTTGACTTCGTCTAGAGTGATCTGCTTTATCCATTGGACTGGTTGTCCAAGAACTGCCGGAAGTTGTGTTGTAGTTATAGTTACTCCCTCGACGACCGCAGTTATGTTTTCTTCAGGGACGGTTATGTTTTCTTCGGGGGTGGTTATGTTTAACTCTTCAAGACTTTCATTCAATTCAATAGTTGCGTTGTCGACGAGAATAGTCTCGTTTGTGATGATTTCAGATATATTTTGCTCTTCAGGAGATATATTTAATGGCTCTTCGAAGGTAATGTTCTCGTCGGTGATTTCGGTTTCATCCTCTAAAATTGGAATCTCTTCTACCTCGTCGGTGATATCCCCTAAAATTATTTCTTCATCTATAACGCCTGTAAAATTTTCAGAATCATTGTCTTGAATAACGAACCCTACCATTGCTGGTCCAATATAAAACCCTGACCATAATATTATTGATAGAGCAAACAGCGAGGAGAAAACCTTTAAAGTTTTATTTTTTGAGATTATTTTTTTATATTTTCTAATTTCCGCGTTACAATAACGAACGTAATTTTCATAATAATTAAGCCACTCAGAAATTGTTTGTCCATCTATTTTTTTCTCATGTTCCCAAAGATATTGTGCATACGAAATTTCCTTATTTTTGTAACTTTCATCTAACTGATTTTTAATCCTTAAAATACTATTTTTTCCCTGTTCTGCTAACCGAATTCTACCCTGAGTCCTATCTATTGCAGCTCTTGCTGAGTTTGTATATATCATCACTTATTATGTGTGTATTTTAACTTATAAATCTTTATAATATTCGATAATTACTTACTATGTATGTATTATAATTGATGGGCTAAAACACTAAAATAATCTGAAATTTGGATGTTTAAAACTTCGAAAAATTGTTAAAATAAGGAAATTTTGGGACTGGAAAATGGGTAAAAATTTTGGTAAACAGTGTAAACTTTTTTAAGTTATTTTGGTAAAAAATTAACAAGAAATTTGGGAAAATTGCTCAAGAATTGTCTCGTTTTTAGGTTTTTTGAAAATTGAGTTTAATAACTTTTTATCGAACTTATTAGAAAATATTTCATAAATAAAGTTATTCTATTGGATGCGGAAAACTTTATAAAGGAAATTTTTGTTGATTTAGTAGGATAGTTATTGTCCGAGTTGGCGACAGCGCGTTAGTTCTGTCTCATTATATTATGGCACGTCAGAGAAAAAAAGTTAGAGAAAAGGGAAAGTTGAGACTTAGTCAGTACTTTAAGAAAATTGACGACGGTGTTAGTGTTGCGGTTGTAACGGACTTGGGATTTCAAGCAAGTTTTCCTAAGAGATTAAAGGGGCTTAGTGGAAAAGTTATTGGGAGTAGGGGGAAGTTCAAATTAGTTGGAATTAAAACAGGAGATAAGATGAAGACATTTATAATTCATCCAATTCATCTAAGGATATTAAAATGACGATAAAAGAAGAAACTCCAATCACGATGGCAGAGGTTGTTTCGCTAGCGGGAGATCCGGAGAAAGGTAATGCTATTAAGAAATTTATTAAAGGTTTTAATAAGATGTCTGTTGAGAAAGCAAAAGAATTGAAGGAAGAATTGAAATCTCTTGATTTGATTAAGTTGAAAGATTTACATATTGTTAAAATTGTTGATTTTATGCCTGCTGATGCTTCTGAACTAGGTAAGATTCTCGTTGATGTTTCTTTAGATGAAGGTGAAGTGAATAAAGTACTTGAGGTCGTTAAAAAGTATTAAAATGGTTAAAGTAACATTGGAAATGTTTCATGTATCTATTTTTAGGAGATTGAAAAATGGTTAAGGAAGAAAGTGCTGTTATCTTAGATTTTTTGCCTTATGGTTATCCTTTGGAGAAAAAAATGATGCCTTTGGCACAAGCTATTGGAACTAATGGGTTTACTCTTTTGCAATTAGTCCCTCGGAGAGATGTAAGATTTGAGGTTGGAGAGATAGTTTATATTGGGGATGACAAGAGAGATAAGGTGCAGTATATTTTGGGAAGATGTCCTCGGGAAAATTTGACTGAAACTGCTAAAGGTCAGTTAGCGGAATTTATTGAAAAATCTGTTGAAAAGGATGAGGAGAAGTTTGTGAAATTTTTTAATGAAGCACAAGCTATAAATACTCGACTTCATCAATTTGAATTACTTCCAGGTCTTGGAAAAAAGCATACTATTGCAATCCTTAAGGCACGGGATGAAAAACTTTTTGATTCTTTCGAGGATATCAAGGAAATGGTTCCTAACTTGCCTTCGCCAAAGAGTCTTATTGAGAAAAGGATTATAAAGGAACTTACGGAAATACATAGGCATAATTTATTTATATCATAATGGCAAACGATACAAAACACGTCGCGAAAGAGCTTGGAGATAAAATCTTAATTAGAATTTTAGGTAAAGATGTTCGAGGAGATAAGGAGTTGTTTGCAGAGATTACAAGGATTTCTGGAATTTCTTGGACATTTGCTAATGCAATTTGTAAGATTATGAAGATTGATAAACATAAGAAAGTTGAGGATTTTTCTGAAGAAGAGTTATCTAAGATTGAAGAGTTTATTAGAAATCCGTCAATTCCAGGATTTTTGAAAAATCGGCAAAAGGATTTTGAGGATGGGGAAGATAAGCATCTTAGTGGTATAGATTTAAAATTGAGAAAAGAATTTGATATTAAGAGATTGAGAAAAATTAAGTCTTACAAAGGTATTCGGCACGGAGTTGGATTGCCTGTGAGGGGACAAAGAACTAAATCAAATTTCCGTAAGAATAAGAAACCTTCGGTTGCTGCGGGAAAAAAGAAATAAGATGATAAATAAAATGTTGGAGGTAGTAGATTAGATCGTTAAGTGAGTCGTTGCTCACTTGCTCAAAAATCTAAAGATTTTTTCGGATGGGAGATATTAAAAGAAAACAAAAATTGTTTAGTCGGCCTAAGAAGTTGTATGATCGGACAAGAATGGATGAGGAAAATGTTTTAGTTAAGAGATATGGTTTAAAAAATAAAAGGGAAATTTGGAAAGCTAAGACTGCAGTTTCTAATCTTCGTCGACGAGCTAAAGGTCTTATTGGAAAAGATGTTAAGGAACAACAGATTTTTTTTGATAAGTTGATTAAGAGAGGATTGATTGTTAAAGACATATCTGATGTTCTTGCTCTAACTGAAGAAAATTTATTTGAAAGACGATTGCAGACAGTTTTATTTAAGAAAGGAATGGCAAATACTGTTAAGCAATCTAGACAGTTGATTGTTCATAAGAATGTTTTGGTTGATGGAAGTGTTGTTAATATTCCTTCATTTATTGTAACAAATGAATTGGAAAATAAAATTACTTTGAAGGAATCTAAGGTTGTTTCTAAGAAAAATGAGATTAAGGATTCTGCAGATGAAACTGAAGAAAAAGTTGAAGAAAATTCGTCGGAGATAGAAGAATAATATGGCAAAGAAAGTTATGCTTAACTATCATACTCCATTTTATAGGGGGGTAAATAAAAATGGCAAAGAATGATGATAATACAGGGATTTTGAATATTTATGCGAGTTATAATAATACTATTGCTACGATTACAGATCTCGCGGGAAATACTATTGGAAGAACTTCGGGAGGACAGGTTACTAAGCATGATAGAATGAGGTCTAACCCGACGATTGCAATGTTTATTGCGAAAAAGGTTAATGATATGTGTAGAGATTATAAAATTAATTCTCTTTATGTTCGAATGAAGGGACAGACAGGAGATAAGGGTTTGGGGCCAGGAGCACATGTAATTGTTAGAACTCTTACTAAAGAAGGTTTTAATATTTTAAGTATGACTGATATAACTTGTATCCCTCGAGGAGGTCCTAAGAAGAAAGGTGGGAGAAGAGGTAGACGAGTATAAACTTATAAACTAAAAATTAGATAAAATAAAATGGAACTCATTGAAAAAACACCAGAGAAGATAAGTATTGTTAGTGATATGAATGTAAGCTTAGCTAATGCTATTCGAAGAAGTGTTAATGAGATTCCTATCTTAGCTATTGACGAAGCTGATATTTACAAAAATGATTCTGTGCTTTATGATGAGATTATTGCGCATCGGCTTGGATTAATTCCTTTGAAGAATCAGAGTATAAAAGCGGATCAGTCTGTTGAAATGAAATTAAGTGTTAAGGGAAAGGGGGATGTTGAGAATGTTCTTGCGGGAGAGCTTGGGGATTCTGTAGTTTATCCTGAGATGCCTATTGTTTTAATTGGTGATGGACAGGAAGTTGAACTTGTTGCGAGAGCAAGGGTTGGTAAGGGAATTAATCATGCTAAGTTTTCTCCTGGAATTGTTTTTTATAAGCATTTAGCGAAGATAAAAATTTCAGGTGATGGTGAAAGACAAAGTGAACTTGCAGAAATTTATCCTGAAGTTTTTGAGATGTTTGGTGAGAAACTTAAAATTAAGAATGCCGCGGCATGTGATTTGGATCAAGGAGATATGGAGATTTATCCTGGCGTTACGATTGGATTTGATGATAATATTGTCTTCACAGTAGAGTCATGGGGACAGCTTGAAGTTAAGGATATTTTTACTGATGCATGTAAGGCTTTGAAAGGAAATCTTTCTGAAGTTTCCAAGGTAATTAAATAATCTTGGTAAATTCTTCATCGAGTAATCGTGGGAGAATGCCGGAGTGGTCAAACGGGATACGTTAAGGGCGTATTGGTTTTTACCTACGGGGGTTCGAATCCTCCTTCTCCCATGGAGAGAAATGAGTCAGATTGAACCCAAGGGGTTTCCCGAGGGAAGACCTTGTGCTTTGCACAGGCTGTCGAATCCTCCTTTTCTCATAAGGAGAACAAAAGAAAATGGAAATAAAAATAAGTAAAACAAAAATAGAGAACCGGATGAAGCACAAGACAGATGCTTCTTTAGTTGAAACTATAATTAAGTTAAAGAAGACGAATCCTGTTGTTGCGAAGGAATTGGCTAAACCTAAACGAAGATGGCCTGCGGTTAATCTGAAGGATATTGATATGATTACTGGAGATGTTTTAATTGTTGGAAAAGTTTTGAGTGCTGGGGATTTGGAGGGGGCTAAAAAAATTGTTGCTTGGTGTGCTTCTGAAAAGGCGCTCGAAAAAATTAAGAATGCGAAAGGAACTTTTGTTACAATTAGCGAAGAGATGAAAAAAAATCCTGAATTAAATGGGTACGATATTTTGAAATAATGGCAAAAATAATTTATGATGGGAAGGGTGCAGTTTTTGGTAGAATGGCTAGTGTGATTACGAAGGATTTATTGAAAGGAAATTTTGTTGATGTTATTAATTGTGAGGAGATTATTATTTCTGGGAAAAAGGAATTTTTCATTGAAAAGGTTCAGGCTAAAAGAAAAATGGGTGTAGGTTCTTCGTTGAAAGGTCCATTATATATTCGTAAGGAAGATCGATTGGTTAAAAGGATGATTAGGGGAATGTTGCCTAGGGATGTTGCCAAGGGTCGAGAAGCGTTTAAGAGATTGATGTGCCATATGGGAAATGGAAATTTAACTGAAGAAGAATTGAAAGATGTTAAGGAATTTAAACATATGAAACCTATGAAATGTTTTACAATTAAAAAAATTGTGGAGAGATTAAAATGAATGGAATTGTAACTTCTGGAAAACGGAAGACTGCGGTTGCTAAGGCTACGATTAAGGATGGGACTGGGGTCGTGACATTTAATAAAAGATCTTTGACATTTTTATCTGATTTGCAACAGTTGGAAATTAGCGAGCCATTAATTCTTGCAAAAGATTTTCTTGGTGAGTTGAATTTTGATATTGCATTAAATGTTAAGGGTGGAGGGATTGCTTGTCAGGTTGAAGCAGGTAGGTTGGCTATTGCTAAATCTATTGTTAAGTTTACAGGTAATGAAAATTTAAAGGCTGTGTTTTTAGCATATGATAAGAATATGTTGATTGCAGATATCCGACGGAAAGAGGCTTGTAAACCTGGTGATTCGAAGGCGAGGGCAATGAGACAAACTAGTTTTAGATAGGATCAAGATGAATAATAGTGGTTTTTACAATTGGCTTACAGTAAAAGATTTGGATGCTTTTGCCAAAAAGACTTTTGGAGAGATGCCTCTTTCTGATTTTGAAGAAATTAGTAAGTTAATCAAGAAGCAGTCTCGAATTCTGGAGGTTGGTTGCGGAACTGGGCGATTAGGTTTAGAATTTCTGAGAATGGGTTTCAATTATATGGGGGTTGAGAAGCAAGAAAAATATATAGATGTTTTTAGAGAAAGGGGTTGCCCTGAAAAAAAATTAGATATGGGTCTATCGAAAAAATAATTGAAGGACTTGGAAAATTTGACGTAATTCTTTTCCCTTGGACAGTTATTGGAGATTTTTCAAAGAAGGAACAGAAAACTATCTTAAAGAAATCTTATGGGGCATTAAGGGTTGGAGGGATATGTGTTCTAGACAACCCTTCTAAAAATCAAAAATATAACCAGTATGGAACCTATTCTCCTACACCTTTTTATTATGACGAATGGATGGATGTGCTCTCGGATATGGGGTTTTCTCATTCTTCTAAAAAATATCAAACAAAAACAAATGTTAAAAGAGAGTTAACAATTATTAGGAAAGATTAATTATTTCTTCCGAGGCTTCAAATATGTTTTCAATTTTCGTTGGACTGCATAGAATATTTCTGGAGAAATTAAATTTTGGTGTTCGCCTTTATGGATTCGACCGTCGAATTTAATTTCTCCGAGGTAAGTTCTGTTTGATAGAACTTTTTTTAATCCATTGACGGATAAGCTGAAATTTTTTGCGAGGGAATTTAATGAGTATTTTCGATTGAGGAATGTTCGATATAATGAATGAACTCTGACAGCGTCTTCGTTTGGGATTAGGTTTCCGTTGATAACATCGTAACCTAGGGGTGCTCTTGTAACAACTCTACCGATACTTGCTATTTTGGACATTCCAGATTTTTGTTTTTTACCGAAATGTTGCCCGTATTTTCTAAATGTATCTAGGATTTTCCAATCGATTTTTTCAGTAATGTAATTTTGAAAATCTTGTATTTTTTCGGGGGCGAATTTTGCACAGATGGAACATAACGGGCTTCCCAAGATTGTTGTTTCTTTTTTATCTTGATAACCACATTTTTTACAAGCCATAAGTTAATCTAGAAGGGAGATTTTATAAAATGTTTTGTATTGGAAAATTTATGGAAAAGCGTGGGGGATTATTGATTGTAGGGATTGTTTTTATTGTGCTGTTTTTGGGGGCAGGTTTTTATTTTTATAATTTCTATGTTTTCAAGACTGTGCGATTTTGTATTGGTGAGGCGAAAGATTTGGAAATTCCTTGCAAGGAAACATTGGACTGTGTTAATTTAATCGGAGACGAGCTTAGTGATGCTCCTCTATTTATCCAAGAAAATTTTAATAGAGTTATTTATGATATTGTTTATTGTGAGGGGCATTGTTTTTTAAGAGATGTTCGGGGAGTGAATTTGGAAACAGGGGAATTGGAGATATTGGATTCTTGTAAATTTGGAGATAAAGAAATTCTTATAGAGATTCGTGGAAAGGATGGTTTGGAGATTTGGAAATGGTTTGAAAGTCAGAAAGCGTGAATTTTTTAATTAGATTGTTTCTTGGTTTTGTAGAAATATTTGGTGACTTGTTAGAATTTTTGTAATTCTTGTTGTAAAAAGGTTTAGAGAAGATTACTGAAAAAATTAATTTCCTTCTGCTACTGTGGCTCCAAAGATAATTGTTCCGTCACACGTCCCTGCTACGCCTCTAGGGACATAAATTCTCCAATAGGTGCTATTTATCGCCTCGTTGAATGTATCGTTTAATCTTACTCCTAATTCAAACTGTTTAATGATTGCAGTACTTGATAAGTTTATATAAGTTGCTTCGAATTCGGAAAGCGATAGAGCTCCTGCCGTTGTGGATGTAAGATTATATTTTTCATAATCTATTGATATATTTCCTATATTTCCTAAGGTACAATTCATAGCAGTACCATCTCCTTGAGTCACACCATATCCTTCCAGAGACAAATTTATCACCATATTTCCATAATTGGTTATATTTGCTATACTTTCATCAGATACGTATGTTGCGTTAACTGTTCCATAATCTATTGTGTCTGGAACTCCAATTGCTAATAGTTGTGATACTGTTATTGAGTCTGTGTTGCTCCCAGTCCAGCTTACGTTATCGGCAACAGTTACGTTACATATCCAATCTTGCGGATTTGCATAATACTCTAATTCGAATGTGCAATTCGCCATAGAGTGGTACGGGTCATCTGCATATCCATTGTATTCTCCTGTGTCTGCAATTAGTTCACATGATGAATTTGTATAATGGTAGTTATTATCATCTGCGTCATTTGAAGATGAAGCAACTGAATCATAAAATGTTGCGTTAACTTCTGCAATATCTGAATCCCCATTATAATCTCTTATGATTGCTATGCAATTTACTGTAGTTGTTGCGTTTGGTGTTAGTGTTATCGTTTCGGCATCATCATCAATGCTTACGTTTATAACATCTGGGAAAACATTTCCTATTTCTAATTGTGTAATCACTGTAGTATTTGGTTGTCCTATTCCTGCAAGTACACTACCTAATGAAGTAAAAGAAAAAAATGTGAAAATTAAGAATACCTCTAAGAACACCAACCCCATAGTCATTATTATTTCGTTTTTATTTTCCATTTTAACTTAATTCTACATATAGGTAATATGCTGTTGAACCTGAAAATGTCTCGTTCGCATTTTCTGGAACAATCATCTGAAAGTCATATGCACTTCCATCAAAACCTGTTTCATCTTCTTCTAATATTGTTGCAAAAACTATATCGAAATTTGTTGAATCATATAATATTACTTCTTCAAATTCATCTGATTGTGATTCATTATCTACATAAGTATTTATGGCTTTGCAATCGTTTGCCTCAATTTGAGTTCCGGCTACCATAAATGTCTTAGTATTATTACTAGAAAATGTTGTTGTGATGTTATCTTCTCCATCGTGATCTAAGGCTACATCTTCTGCTGTTATTTGTGTTGAATTTGCACATCCAATTGTAGTCCATTCTACTGTTGATGATGTTCTTGTAGAATACACTTCTCCTCCAAAAGAACTTAATGACCAATCATATATAGTTGACCCAGAAGAGTCGTCTAATGTAAATTGCCCATTAATCCATCCAACAAATGCTTTCCAATGAGGATTCTGCATAGAAGCAGTTATGTTTAATTTTGAAATATATCCTCCAGATATATTAACCATTTCTCCTGCCGTAGCCACATTTGTTTCGTTTGAAGTAACATTAATTGAACTTGGTCCAGTAGGTGTTGCAATAGCTAATGTTGATAAAGAAATTAGACATAAAGAAATTAAACTAATAATTATTAATTTTTCTTTTGTTGTTTTCATGTTTTGTCTTTCCATTTTGTTTTTAGTGCCCTTTTCTCTTATTATGTGTGCCCTTTTTTTGGGGCAAAAAATTTAAAAAAATAAAAAATAAATTTATTCTATCTCTACATAAAAGTAATATGTAGTTGTAGCTGTATTTGTATCGTGTCCATCTTCTAGTACCAGCATCTCAAAATCGTGATATTTATCGTCAAAACCTGCAACATCTTCTTCGTCTAAAATTGCTGTGAAGATTATTTCTGTTGAACTGGAATTATCAGTTAGTAAAACTTCTTCAAAATGATTATTTACACTTGCGCCAGTATCGTCATAAATGCTTGTACTTGCACATAAACCTGTTGTAAACTGAACATTATTTGTAAAAAATTCATCGTGTCCGTTACCTGTGGAAAATGTTTCGTTGATACCATCTACATCGTCGCTCTCAATATTGAACGCTGTTTCTAATGTGACGTGGTTAGACATGTTAAAACATGCTATATCCCCCCATGCAACTGATGTGTCTGTGGTCGCGTAAATTTCACCTTCTGGAGAAGCTAGTGACCAATTATACATAACATAATCTAAAGCATCTGCTAGTTGAATTGTACCTGAAACATTACCAAAATAACCTTGCCATGACTGGGTTGTAGAAAAACCAGTTATATCTAGCTCAGTTACGTTACCTGCAATCGCGGTATGATTTGAAGCATCATCCATTGGAGCTCTTGTTGTATTAATCTGAGTATAATCTGCACCAAACGGCTGAACAGCTAAAACACCTGTAGTCATTATAATTACTAATACTAAAGATAGTAATGATAGTCTTGTTGTATTCATCTCTTTTTAACCTCCTTTTGTATTATTAACATTGTTATTGACAATGTTTTATTTATCTTTGATAACAATATTGTTTATAAATCTTTCTTTTTTTCAAAAATGAAATGGTTAGTCAAAAATGAAAAATTTAAATAGTTTATAAGTGTATAGATATTGTGGGAATTAATGTTTTAACTGGCCTTTTGGATGAAAAGATTATTAAGATAATTTCTTTATTTATGAAAGACCCTAATAAAAAACTTTATCTTTCGGAGATAGCTAGATTGTCTAATGTCAATACAGCTACGACGTTTCGAATTTTGAATAAATTAGTTAAGGAAAGATTAGTTTATGCGACGGTAATCGGGAAGGTGAGAATCTATCAGTTGTCTCGTGGAGAAAGAGTAGACTCGCTTACAAAACTTTTAAAAAAAGAGGAGGATAATGACGCTCTGGATGAGTTCTGCGATAAGGTTGAAATTTTGAATGGAATTAGAATTGTTCTTTTGGATTCTAAAACTAACAATAATGCTAAAGTAATTGTCGTGGGAGAATATGCTTATAGGGAGAGAATTGAGAGAATTTGTAATGATATTTTTAATCAGAAAAAGTTTCAGATTAAATTTGTTGAATTGACATGTAGGCAATATGATGGGCTCAAGGGGTTGAATACTTTTAATTTAGATAAGAAAATTTTGTTTAAAAGAAATTAATTTATTTCTATATAAAATGCCGCGGTTGTTTGATCTGTTGTGTTATATTCTCTAAGTTTTGCGGGCACTCTTAATTCATAGTCGGTTACGCCATATGTTCCTGCGGTGTTTATATTTGTGTTTGTTATAAAAATTATATCTTCTTTTTCTGTGGAATCGTATTCTGTATTAGTATCGTCGCTGGTGTCCCACAAAATTCCTGTTTTAAAATTTGAATTGTTTATTGATACTGATACTGGGACGTTTGAAATGTAATTCTTGAATACGAGGAATGTTTGGGTTTCGTTAATTTCCTCTCCATTGAGATATAATGATTCTAAGGAATCTCCAAATGATGTCATTTCTAAAATTGAGTCTATTTCAATTATATCGTCGGTAGAATTTAATCCAGATGTATCTTTTCCAATTGCTTGTAGGGATGTCCAGTCTATTTCTGAATCGTAATCTGTCACATAAATATTTGCACTTGTTAAATTTGATTCATCCCATCTTATTATTTTCGAGTTCGTGGAATCTTCGAGTTTGAATTCGCTATCTGAATTTATATCTCCGTAAAAAAAGTGCCAACTGGCTACGGATATGTTTTTACTTGCATTGTTATTTGATTCTGATAATTCTGTAAATGAGTTGCTTGGGTCTGATACTACAAAAATTTCTGCTCCTCCGATTGTCGCGTCCCAATTTACCGAGGCTGTTGTTGATCCAAACGCGTCAATTGATACTTCCTGTGTTGAGCCGATTTGAACTCCTGTTGTTAAGGGATTTCCTTCGTAAAAATTTATTTCTACAAGGGATACATCTACTCCTCCAAGATTATAGACTGTCGCGTTAATTGTCGTTGACTCTTCTTCCGTCGGAGATGTGATGCTGAAATTTATTCCCGACTCGTTTATTGAGAAATCTGGATATGTGTAATTGAAAATTCTTGTTTTGGAGGTGTTTGTGTTATCTACTTGATCCCAGCATGTTACATTCCATGAGTGTGGGCCTAATGAAAGTCCTGATATTGATTCTGTACTGGGGAATCCGCTTGTTGTTAAGACATCGTTTTTTTCCACGACCCCATCTACTATTAAATCGCAGGTAAGCAGTGTATCTAATGTGTCTACTGATGTCCAATTAAAAAGGATGTTATTGTTCGCATCTACTCCTGTATCGTTGTCTGGAGAGTTTAATGTTATCGCTGGAGGAGTTAGGTCTATATAGAAAACGTTTAGTGATTGTGAGTTTGGATTTAAATCTGCGTCGAGACATTCTATTGTCCAGTTATGTTCTCCTTCGTTTATTTCTATGCCATTAAAGAAATTCGGTACATTTTTTTCTATATCCTCATCGGTATCATTGAACACTCCGTCTATATATAAGTCACATTTGGTTATACCTATTGCGTCATAAGGGGTGTATTCGAAATTTGTTGTTGTTAAATTTGTTCTTGAGTCCTCGGCTGGAGAATCTAAAATGACTGTCGGTGGAGCGACTACTGAAAAATTTATTTGGTTTGAAATATTATAATTATTTGCCTTATCAAGGCATTCGACAAACCATGTGTAATTACCGTCTCCTCTCAAAATATATTTTGTTTCCACAGATCCGTTTGTGACATTGAAATTTTCTAGTGTTGCTGGGTCGCCTATATCTCCTATAGTTAAATTGCAAACTAGCTCATCTGCGAGATTGTCTTCTGCGCTGAAATTAAATGTGATATTATTTGTAGTTATCACTTCGTCTTGAGCTGGTGAGAAAAGTGTGACGTTTGGTTCTTGGGTGTCTATGTAAAATGTCCTCGCTGTATCTGTCCCTGTGCTTTCTTCGTTATCTGTAACATTTACTGTCCAGTTGTATTGACCGTCTAGAAGTCCGTTTAGTGTGAAATTGTTTTCTTGATTGTTTGTTATTATGGATTCGTTGCTTTTGTTTGCCTCGCCGTTTAAAATTAAACTTGCATTTAATATATCGTCGTTACCGTCGCTCACATTGTAAATGAAAGTTATATCAGAAATATTTATCCATTCGTCTGAATCTGGGTAAACTAAATTAACTGTCGGTGGAAGAAAGAGTGTGAAGTTTTTGGTTTCGGAGGTGTTTGTGTTTCCAGCGTCGTCTTGGCAAGTTACGTTCCAGTATTTTGTGCCACCTTGCACGAAGGTTATTGGAATTATTGTGTAGGCTTCGTCTATTGCTATTGTTTGGTTCTCTACGATTCCGTTGATGGTCAAATTACAATCTATGTTTGAGTCGAGGTCGTCGTTTACGCTGTAGTTGAAATTTACAAGGCTGTTGTATATGCTGGCTTCATCTGTTGGAGCAAAAAGGGAAATTGTTGGCTTTGCTAAATCTACTGTGAATGACTTGTTTGAGGTTTGGTTTGTTAGCCCTATTAAATCTGTGCAACTAACTGACCAGTTGTAGTATCCACTGCCGGCTGTGAGTGTGAAGTTGTTTTGTGCTCCGTTGATTACTGTTGTTTGGTTTGTTTGGTTTAGCACTCCATTTATGTATAGGCTACAACTCGAGAAGTTCGTGTTGTCCGTCGGGGTGTAATATAAATCGACTGTTGTTATGTTGTATGATTCGTTGTCGTCGGTATCTAGGATTACGGAGGGGTATTCTGTTATATTAACTAATCTGGTTTCGGAGGTGTTTGTATTATTTGCTTGGTCCCAGCAAGTTACGTTCCAGTATTTTTCTCCGTCGGTTAGGTCGCTGATTAACCTATCTGTTAGTGAGCCGTTGTTTGCGCTGAAGCTTGGGTCTGCGATTTGGCTGTTGATAGTTATGTTACAGTTTATTGAACCTAGTGCGTCTGTTGCTGTGAAATTAAAATGGACGTCAGAGTAGAGTAGAGTTGAGGGATTTGCTGGGAGGTTTGAATCAACTGTCGGAGCTATTGTGTCTATGTAGAAGTTTTTTTCTGTTGGCTGTGTTGTCAAGCTAGCGTCGTCGCTACAGTTTACGGTCCAGTTGTATATTCCGTCGCTTGCTGAAATGGAGAAATTGTTTGTGTCTGATTCGTTAATTATGGTTTGGTTGGATTGGTTGAAGATTCCGTTTATGTATAAACTACAGTTCACTATTTGATTGTTATCTGTTGTGTTGTATTCTAATGTGATGCTTGAAGTATTGAACCAGTTGTAGTCTTGAGTTAGTAAGTTAATTGTTGGTGGGATGTCGACTATGGAAAAGTTTTGTGTCGCTGATGTGTTTGTGTTGCCGGCGTTGTCTTGGCAGGTTACGTTCCAGAGATGGTCTCCGATGGTTAGACTGTGTGTTCGGTTTGTGTAAACTCCGCTTGTTGCGGCGAAGCTTGGATCTATGATTGAGCCATCTACTGTCAAGTTGCAGATTAGGGAGCTGTCTAAATTATCTGTTACGGAGAAGTTGAAGTTTATACCGCTTTGTGAAATTATTTGATCGATTCCTGGGTAGTCTAAAATGAATTGTGGGAAGGCTGTGTCTATGTAGAATGTTCTTTCCGAGGGTTGGGTGCTTAGTCCTGTTGTGTCGCTACAGTTTACGGTCCAGTTGTATTGGCCGTCTGTCCATCCTGATATGGTGAAGTTGTTTTCTCCTCCGTCGTTTACGATTGTTGAATTTGATCGGTTGAATGCTCCGTTGATGTAAAGACTGCAGTTTGCTATGAGGTTGTTGTCATCGCTTGCGTTGTAATATAAAATCATGCTGTTTGTATTGGACCAATTGTTATCTTCAGGGTCTATTAAATTTACGCTCGGTGCTTGGTTTGCCGCAGATATTATTACTTCTTTTATTGTTGTTCCGTTCTTATCTGAATAGTCTGACTCGGCGATACATCGAATATTGCTTGTTGAATCTATGTTCGCATCTATTGTGAAATTTGTGATTTGTGATGTTGAGTTTACGTTTCCTAGGGAGTGGGGGTTTGTTTCTACTCCTGCAAGTATCATGTTCCCGGAAGCTCCGATGTTTGTCCAAGCTGTTGTGCTTGTATTATATTGAACGTAGACGTCTGTGTTTATACATCGTCCACCTATGCAATTTACTTCGCAGGTGATGTTGAAGGAGTCTGAGGATAGGATGTTTAGGTCTGTTGTGGGGTATGCCATGTTTACGTCTACAGAACCGAGTGAGTAGAAGTCTGCGAATTCGATGAAGGATAGCCTTAAGTCGTCCCAGTAGTGGGTGACTGTTTTGGCTGAACCGAAATTGTTGTATGCGTTGATTATTAATCTTATTCTGTCGGTGCTTTGTAGGCTTAGATTGGATGGGTTGACGCAATCGGTTGGAGAGTAGGTTCCTATATTTGTGTTGGTTAAAAGGGTTCCGTCTGTGTAGTCGTCGCCGGATTGGCAGATTAGAGTATCTCCTGAGCTGTTTGATATGTAGACTTTCCATGTGATGTATTCTTGGTTTTGTTTGTCCGTGCTGAAAACGCCGCTTATATCTACTGTCCCCGAGGTGATGAACGCTCCGTCTCCGCCTATGTATGGAGATACTGCATCGACTAGTGTTACGTAATCGTCTGCTGGGACTGACATGACAACGTTGTTTTCGGTGCTGTCTCTTGAATTTGCTAAGTTTATTCCTGCGCTTGAGGTGTAATTGCTAGTTGATGTTTCGTACCATCTTGCCGACCAGTCTGTTGATGCTACTGAGACGTTGATTGACCTCGGTGTTGTTGTATTTTCGTTGCCTGCTGTATCTGTGCAGTTTATTGTCCAGTTGTGCAGTCCGTTGCTTAGGAAATAATCGAAGTTTTGTGTTGTGCCTTCGGTTATAGTTGTGTCGGTGACCATTTTTACGTTGTCTACTATTAAAGAACAGTTTGCTATGTCTCCTGCGTCTGTTACGCTGTAAGTGAAATTGATTCCTTGGTTTGAGTCTGTGAAATTGTCGTCTGAGGGGCTGATTAGGGACACGGTTGGGAAGGCTGTGTCAATGCTGAATGTTTGATTTAGAGAATCGAAGGTGCAGTTGGTTGTGTCACAACATCTGATGTTCCAGAGGAAAGAGTCATCGGAATTGTAAGTTTTGTTGATTGAGTTTATTGTGTTGTTTGTTATTGAGGTGGAGTTTGTTTGGTTGTAAGCGAATATGCCTGTTGAGTTGTCCCATAGGCTACAATTTATGAAGCTTGTTCCTGTCGTCGGGGTGAAAGTGAGATTCATGGTTCTTGAGTCTGAGACGAAATTGTCTGAGAGGTTTAGGTATACTGCTAGAGCTGAGACTGGTTCGGTGTAGATAACTTCAACGGGGATGTAGTCGATTCTGTACCAGTTGGCCGCAGAACCACTTTTTATAGCGTTCATTCTTACTCTGAAGTTTGCGTTGCTTAGGGTGCTTATTGTCCATGTAGTGTCTGAGGTTACGTTTGTCCATTCTGTTGCTTCTGTTTGATGATTTGGTAGTGCGTGTGCTGAGCTCCATGTGCTTCCGCCGTCCCAAGAAACATCTAAATTGAAGTAGTCGTCAGCGTCTTCTATTAAATAGTCCGTTCTTACCCTTACACTATCGATTGCGGAGCCTGCTGGGATGGCGAAATTATAGTTGTAGTATACTACGCCGGTCTCTTTGTAATCTGTTGCCTCTGCATATCCTCCTCCGTCTGCGTAAGCATTTCCTTCGTTTGACCAGTCGTTTCCGCTGTCTGTAAATGCGCTTGGGTTTTTTGTTGTTGTGGTTGGGTCGACTATATAGTCTAGTTCTATATTTCCTAAAATTTTTAAATCAAATGTGTCTTGAGGGGTTGACAATTCTGTTAGGAAAATTTGGTAGGTTCCCTCGCTGGATATCTCTCCGAAGTCTGCTATTTTTTTGGTGCTATCTTTTTCATAAACTTCTATGCCTCCATTTCCTTTGGCGTAAATTGTTATGTCGTTCCAGAAATTTAGTTCTTTTTCGAAGGTTACTCTGACGTAATGTTCGTTTGGAATTTGCTTCCAGATGCCGTCTAATTCTTCTAATTCTGTGTAGATGTTTTCTATGAAGTTTCGGTTTTCGTCTAAGTGAGTTGCGTCTACGATGTCGATTATTATTTGGAATGTTTGGGTTGAGAGATGGGGGATGTTCCAGGTGACTTTGTCGATTAGTCCGTCGGAATCTTCATCTTCCGTTTTGAAATCTAAGTATTTATTTTCTTCAACCCAATAAATATGTATGTCCTCTTTGTTGTCAGTTATTTCGTTCACCTCGCTAAATGCTATTACATTTTCATAATGGATTTCTGAAGAAACTGTCACTTCTTTCTTTGTCTTGGAAATTGTTTTTTCTGTTTTTTCCGGGGCTGGTGTTGTATATTCTATCTCGACATCTTCTTCTATATTTGTTATTAAAAGAGATTTTTGTTTTTCTTCAGATAATAAATTGTAAACCGAGTCCACTAATGAGTTTTTTACTTTGAACTGTATATCGTCTCCGCCAGTTACTTTAATGTTTTCTGATGACTTTGGAATTTTTAGGGAAATTTTTTCGGAAGATGATTCTATTTTCTGTTTCCATTTTACGGGTTTGCCGACGATTATTTGTTGTGAATCGGTTGGTTCCTCTGATGTGAAATTTTTTATCTGTGGTGCTTGCTCTAATTTAATTTTTTCTATAGGAATGTATACTTTATTTGTTCTAGTAGTTTCTGTTTCTTTCACTGTAAAAATTATTTCTTTCGAATCATCTTCATATTTTATGCTTATATGATATTCGCCGATTATTTCTGGCTGAAATATAAAATAATGTTTATCTGATTTGTGCACAAATGTTTGGGCAGGGGTCTGAATTTTTAACAGGTATTCTCCGATGTCTCCGATGTCGATTGTTATTTTCTCTCCCAAATTGTATATCGGATTTTCGCTTGCAGAGGTCATCGCCATAAAAAAAAGTGATGTTAATCCTATTAAAATTGATATAATCATTATCCCCATTGCCCCTATTTTTAACATACATTTTTTATTCATTTTATTAGATTTTTATTTAACTTGCCAGAGATTTATTCTTCCTACTCGGAATCCGATAATTTTATTATCAATTTGTAGCTTGAGACACCTTGTCTGAACTGAGTGCCATGACTTTTTTATTATGTCAGAAATTTCTTGCGTAGCTACGGGATGTGATGTTGACTTCAAAGTATTAAAAATATCTTCTTGAATTTTATCTGTTTTCTCTTTTTTGTTTTTGCGATTGGTCGCACTATCTATCATACGTTTCATGGTACGTTATATCACTTTATATATGTTGGGACTAAAATGAAATTTTAAATTATATAGAAGAGTTTATTAAATTTGTAACCTT
>JAGLIS010000066.1 GCA_023142835.1 Candidatus Pacearchaeota archaeon
TTCACGTCGGAGGATTGGTTTGATGATGTTTCTGGGGAGGTGGTGAATATGAGTTATATGTTCTATCGTGCTTATGTCTTTAACCAACTTTTAAACAGTTGGAATACCTCTAGCGTTACAAATATGAGTTATATGTTCTTTGATGCTGACGCTTTCAACCAACCTTTAAACAACTGGAACACTTCCAGCGTCACAGATATGAAATATATGTTCTATAGTGTGGATGCTTTCAATCAATCCTTAAATAACTGGAATACTTCCAGCGTCACAAATATGAAATATATGTTCTATAATGCTGACGCTTTCAACAGCAACATCTCCGACTGGGACACATCCAAGGTAACAGATATGAGTGGTATGTTCTATTATAATAGCGTCTTCAACCAATCCCTAAACAACTGGGATATCTCCAGCGTCACAACTATGTTTAGGATGTTCTATTATGCTGACGCTTTCAACGGCAACATCTCCAATTGGAACACTTCCAGCGTCACAACTATGAGTCAGATGTTCTACAATGCTAATGCTTTCAACCAACCTTTAAACAACTGGAACACTTCCAGCGTAACAGATATGAGTTATATGTTCTCTAATGCTGATGTCTTCAATCAAGATATAGGAAATTGGAATGTTTCAGCTGTTACGGATATGACTGAGATGTTTAATGGAGTTACTTTATCGACGGCGAATTATGATAGTTTGTTGAATGGGTGGGCGAGTTTGACGCCGAATTTGCAGGGTTCTGTTCCGTTTCACGGGGGGAGTTCGATGTATAGTATTTCTGCTAATGCTTCGAGGAATGGGACTTTAATTGGAGTTCATAGTTGGAGTATAACTGATGGGGGATTTGTAGATATTGTGTCTCCTACTTATTCGCTAAACCAGACGAATAATAGTGAAGCAGGTCAATCAACTTTGTTTTCGATTTATTGGAATGATGGTATTGCTTTGCATCCGACGGGACAGTATATTTTCTCGACGAATAATACTGGAACTTGGGCAAATGAGTCTGCTGTAAACTTTTCAGCGACGCCAAGTTGGGCTAATGTGACTAAGACACTTAATTCGATGGGAGGGGTTAGTGTTGGTTATAGGTGGTATGCGGATGATAATGCTGGGAATGTTAATAATACTGGGGTGTTTGTTTTGACTACGGTTGATACGATTTATCCCAAGATTAGTTTCGTTTCTCCGACGCTGGCTAATGATACCTCGACGACGAATACTTCTATTGAGATGAATGTTTCTATTAATGAGTCGGATTTGAACGAGGTTAAATGGAATTGGAACGGGACTAATTATACTTTGTTTAATGATAGTTTGGTTTTGATGATGAATTTTGATAATGTTTCGGCACTCGGGGAGAATGATAGTTATGTTGTTGATATCTCTGGGAATGGGAATGATGGGAGTGTGAGTGGTGCGGTGTTTAATTCTAGTGGGAAGTATGGTGGTGCGTTTGATTTTGATGGGAATGTGAGTTATATTGATTGTGGGAATGATAGCAGTTTGGATATTACTGATGTGATTACGATTGAAGCATGGGTGAATCCTTTGGGTGATTATGGAAGTGTTGTTTCTAAATCTGACTGGAAATATAAAAAGTCAATTACCTTAAGTCCTGTAACTCCTGGAGCAGATTATCAGGTTAAGGTTGAATTAACTACTTCAAATTTTAATTATTCCAAGGCAAAAGCAAATGGAGATGATTTAAGATTTTATCAAGCGGATGGCACAGAGTTAAGTTACGAGATAGAAACTTGGAATACTTCAGGAACTTCTACAATCTGGGCGAGGGTTCATACTTCTGGAACAGATACAATTTATATATATTATGGGAATTCTGAAGCTTCGGCTAAGCCATCAAGAATAGTTTATGAATCCTATAGTGCTAATACATTTTATGGTGATGGAACAGCTGGTACAGAGTGTTCATCCCCAGCTAGTACTAATGGTGATGGATGGTCATGTAACTATTGCTCCTGTGCTGGAGGTAGTTCATGGAATGGAATGTACATGATGCGTGCATCATCTGGAAATGCCCAACTGCACTTTAACACTAGTTACCCTAATGAAGACCATTTGCTTTGTATGAAAATGATTGAGTCTGATAGATGGAGTGGCTACAACGTCTATAATGGAATTGAAGTGGAATATGATGAAGTAAATTACAGTGGGACTTGGGTCTCCACTGCTTGGAACAATGTTGCATTAAGCCACGACTATGGTGCTTATGCTGATGTAAGTGAGGCTAGTGTTAGTTATAATTTTACTGGAACAAGTGTTGGTTTAATTTATTTAGCTAACACTAATAGTGGTATTGTAAATTTTACAATTGATGGTGAAGACTATGGGACATTAGATACTTATCGTGATCCTTATATGTACCAATCCTTTTATCAAATTGCTAAAGATTTATCTCCTACAGAGCATACCTTGGTTATAACCAATACAGGAACTAAAAATTCTTCTTCCTCAAGCACAAGATTTTATTTTGATAGTTTAACTTATATTGCTTCTGGTGAAGTTTGGCATTCAGATAATAAATATAATGCAAGATGGTCAGGAGATTGGGATGGAGATGCTCAAAATTATTTCAGTGATATTTGTATTGTTATACCTAAAAGAGCTATTCCTAGTGAGAATTTAGATTTGAATTTTGGTGAATCAGGTCGGATTACCAATGATGATTGGATTTCAGGTATAAAATTAGTGGCTGGAGGAGCATATGAAATTGCAACTTTCGATAGGGAAATGATTCAGGATCATGATTATGCTGTGAAATATTACTGGCATGACGACGGTTGGAGTTGGTACACCTCCAATCCATGGAATGGCAGGATGATGACTGGTCCTGCTGGAGTAGGTGCAACAAGAACTCTCACTGCTCATACTGAGTACCCAGAGGATCCTCATAAATTTATTATGGATGCTTTAGATGACCGGAACTCTTGTATTTATATACAAATTGGTAATTGGACTTCTCCCACTAATTGCACGCCCCAAGATGGTGGCTATCATGATCACATTGCCCCAATCTATATTCCTGCTGGAACAATTACTTCCAAAGATTTCACGATAACCGTTACTGCTCAAAGTGTAAGTCTTTATGCTACTCAATGGCTACTTTCAAGAGCTGTCTCGTCTGAGCCGATAGCAACTGTAGGAAACGAAACCGCTGCAGGAATCTCAAAAGGAGGAGCTTATGGGATTGGTGTAAATACAACAACTGCCTTTGCTTCAATAAATAATCAAACAATTTCAGGAGTAATGTCACCGAACTGGAATCATATTGTCCAAGTTTATGATGGCTCAAATCAGAGATTATATGTAAATGGAAATTTGTCCACAAGTTCAGCATTAACAGGAACAATAAGTGCAAACACAAATAGTATTCTAATCGGAGATTTATTCAACGGCTCAATAGACGAAGTCCGAATCTATAATCGTTCTCTTTCAGCAGATGAAGTCTATCAACAATATGTTTCTAATTTAAACAAGTATGATACAGATAAGTGGTTGTTATATGTGAATCAGTCGAAGAATGCGACGGATGTTTTAGATGGAGGGACTTATACTTATTTTGCGAGTGCTAAGGATACAAGTGGGAATGAGAATTTGACCGAGGTTAGAACTGTGAGTGTTGATAGCTATCCGACATATTCTTTAAACCAGACGAATAATACTTTTTTAGGGCAGTCTACTTTGTTTTCAATTTATTGGGACGACGACGTCGCTTTGCATCCTAAGGGGCAGTATATTTTCTCGACGAATAATACTGGTGTTTGGGCAAATGAATCGGCGGTGAATTTTACGGCTACGCCAAGTTGGGCGAATGTGACGAAGGTTTTGAATTCAACAAAGGGAATTTCGATTGGTTATAGGTGGTATGCGAGTGATAATAATGGGAATTGGAGTGATACGGAAATTTTTAGTTTGGTTACTACTAATACAAATATAATAGTTAATCTAATAAGTCCTTTAGACAATTGGGAGGTTAATTCTTTATCTTTATTTGAATGTAATGCCTCGAGCGATATTTCTTTATTGAATATATCTTTATATCATAATTATTCTGGGACTTGGAGTCTTAATGATACAACTAATTTATCAAGTAATAATGCGAGTGTTAAATTTAATGTTTCAGGATTAAATACTGAAAAGACTTTTGTATGGAACTGCTATGCCTGTGATGTAGAATATTGTTATTTTGCCGACGCTAACAGAACACTCACATTTGATTTAACTTCTCCTACAATAAATTTTACTTCACCAACTCCTGGTAACGATTCGGTACAAACGGAAACAAGTGTTTACGTAAACGTTTCAATATATGATGTTTTTAATAATTATTCTGCTTTTATTGACTGGAACAGAAGTTTAGTTGGATGGTGGAGATTAGAGCAAGGTAATGGGACTTCCTTTGAGGATAGTTCGAGTTGGGGAAATAATGGGAGTTGTTCGGGTTCAACTTGTCCTAATTGGACTATAGGGTATAGGGGAAAGGCTTATGATTTTGATGGAGTTGATGATTCTATTGATTGTGGAAATGATAGCAGTTTGGATGTTACGGATGAGATTACGATTGAGGCGTGGGTAAAACCTGAAGAAAATAATTTCAATTCCCTTGGTGGAACAATAACGACAGATGGTACGCATATTATTCATACTTTTACTTCTAATGGAGTATTTGAATGGGAAGGTGATACTGTAGATGTAGAAGTTTTAGTGGTTGGTGGAGGGGGAAGTGGAGGGACGCAAGGTAGTGCTAGTACAGGTACAGGTGCAGGTGGTGGTGGTGCAGGTGGTTTGATTTATAATGATAGTTATAGTGTTACTTCTGGAAATATAAGTATTACGATTGGGGCTGGTGGGGTTGCTCCTTCTACAACTTCAAATGGACGAAATAGCGGTGGGAGCACAACTTTTGGAGCCATTACAGCCTCGGGGGGTGGAGGAGGAGGATATAAAACTGTTGGCGGAATATTTGTTGCTGGACAAAATGGAGGTTCGGGTGGAGGTGCAGGTCAAAATAAGGCAGGAGGAACTGGAGTATCTGGACAAGGATATAGAGGAGGTAATGGATGGGGTGAACCTATAGGGGGTGCAGGTGGAGGTGGTGCTGATGAAGTAGGGGTAAGTGTACCTGGTGGTTGGTATGGTGGTGCAGGTGGTTCTGGGAAAGATTATAGTAACATATTTGGAACTGGGGTTGGGGATAGTGGCTGGTTTGCGGGTGGAGGCGGAGGCGGATCTTATGATAGTGCTACTCATGGAGGATATGGAGCTTCAGGTGGAGGTGGAAATGGAGGAAGGAATTCAAATGGAATATCTGGTATTGCTGGAACTGGTGGTGGTGGTGGTGGTTCAGGGGACAGAAATCATAAAGGTGGAAATGGTGGTTCCGGTATAGTTATCGTTCGTTATCCAATACCTTCAATTGTAAGTAAGGGACATAATACTTATGGCTTAGGTATGAATAGTAGTAGTATTCGGGGATTTATTAACAACCAGACAATTTCTACGTCTGTAATACTGGGAACTTATCAGCATGTTGCTTTTAGTTATGATGGTTCAAACCAGAAATTATATACGAATGGAATTTTACAAGTAGAACAGGCATTAACAGGAGTAATCAATACGAGTGTATCGGATTTGACTATAGGAGGTAATTATTTCAGTGGTATAATAGATGAGGTGCAAATATTTTCAAGAGCATTGTCTTCAGAAGAAATTAATGCGTCCTATCAAGCAGGAGTTTATAGGTTACAGAATAATTTTACTAATTTATCGTTGGGAGATTATATTTATCAGGCACATGTTGTTGACCAGGCAGGGAATTTGAATTCGACAGAGGTGAGGAGTGTGATTGTTAATAGTCCTCCAACTTATTCGTTGAATCAGACAAATAATACTATAGTTGGACAGTCGACTTTATTTTCAATTTATTGGGATGATAATCTTGCTTTGCATCCTAAGGGGCAGTATATTTTCTCGACGAATAATACTGGTGTCTGGGCGAATGAGTCTGCTGTAAACTTTTCAGCGACGCCAAGTTGGGCTAATGTTAGTAAGATTTTGAACTCAACAAGGGAAATTTCAATAGGTTATAGATGGTATGCGGATGATAATGTTGGGAACTGGAATGTTACGGAGGTTTTTAGTTTGGTTACAATAAATGATGCTCCAGTTATAAATTTCACACCTCCGACTCCTGCAAATAATACTTCGACGACGAATACCTCGATTGAGATTAATGTTTCGATTATTGAGGTTGATTTGGATGAAGTAAAATATAATTGGAATGGGACTAATTATAGTTTGATGAATGATAGTCTTGTGTTGATGATGAACTTTGATAATGTTTCGGCGTTGGGGGAGAATGATACTCATGTTGTTGATGTTAGTGGGAATGGGAATAATGGGACTTCAAATGCTGTTTGGAATTCATCTGGGAAGTTTGGAGCAGGAGCATTCTCTTTTGATGCTACTCATGATCATATTAATGTAGGTAGTGATAGTAGCTTAGATTTAGGTACAGAATTTTCAGTGGCTGCCTGGGTAAAATCAGATTCTCTAATAAATAATGGAGGGATTGTTGGGAAAAATAGTGGTCGTGCTAGTCCTTATTCTTGGATGTTCGTTGTTGATAATGATGGGACAATTGGAGCTTATGATGGGGGAGAATGGTTGGCTTCATCTAATGCAGGTATAGTGGCTGGAAATTGGTATTATGTTACATGGGTTGTTAGCGGAGGTAACGTATATTATTATGTTGATGGGACATCTTATGGTTTTGATGCATCTTTTAGTAATAATGATGACTCAGATGATAATGTTTATATTGGAAGCTGGTACAGTATAAATAATCTTTACGACTTTGATGGATTAATAGATGAAGTCCGAATCTGGAACAGGAGTTTATCTGCTGACGAAGTCTCCCAAATGTATATGTCTAATTTAAACAAGTATGATACAGATAAGTGGTTGTTATATGTGAATCAGTCGAAGAATGCGACGGATGTTTTGGATACAGGGACTTATACATATTTTGCTTCGGCGAAGGATGATGGTGGGAATGAGAATGTTACTGAGGTTCGGAGTGTGAGTGTTGATGGGACTGCCCCTACTTATTCGTTGAACCAGACGAATAATAGTGAAGCAGGGCAGTCGACGATGTTTTCTATTTATTGGGATGATAATGTTGCTTTGCATCCGACGGGACAGTATATTTTCTCGACGAATAATACTGGAACTTGGGCAAATGAATCTGCTGTAAACTTTTCGGCTACACCTTCTTGGGCTAATGTTAGTAAGATTTTGAATTCAACTGTTGGGGTTAGTGTTGGGTATAGGTGGTATGCGGATGATAATATGGGGAATGTTAATAATACCGGGATATTTGTTTTGACGACTACGGATGGTGTGTTTCCTGAGATTGGTTTCGTTTCTCCGACGCTGGCGAATGATACTTCGACGACAAATACTTCTATTGAGATGAATGTTTCGATTAATGAGACTAATTTGGATGAGGTGAAATGGAACTGGAATGGGACGAATTATACTATTTTTAATGATAGTTTGATTTTGATGATGAACTTTGATAATGTTTCAGCGTTGGGGGAGAATGATACTCATGTTGTTGATGTTAGTGGTGAGGGGAATAATGGGACTTGGGTAGGTGGGCAGGATGTTGATAGTGGGTGGACCGATTCTGGGAAGTATGATGGTGGGATTATGTTTGATGGGAGTGGGGATTATGTATTAACTTTAGAAAAGCCTAGTTATGATGAGGTAACATTTGTTGCTTGGATAAAGACTAGTCAAACTCCTCCTAACTTGCAGAGTGGTATTATATCTAATTACAATGTTGTTGATGGAAATCATTTAGGATTTAGATTGTATGATAATGGAAAACTTAGATTCTTTATAGACGATAATGTTAATGCTTATTGGGGTGAAGAACACCCAACTATAATAAATGATGGAATCTGGCATTTCGTATGTGGAGTTTTTAAGAAACAGGATTATTTAAAAATCTATATAGATGATGATACTCCATATACTCAATCTTCTATTACGACAGGGACAATAACTTCTAATACTGCTTTTCGTATTGGACAAGATACGTCAGGCAGTGGACCTCATGATTTCAGCGGAAACATTGATGAATTTAGAATTTACAATCGTTCTCTTTCCGCAGATGAAATATCTCAACTCTACATGTCTAACTTGAATAAATATGATACAGATAAGTGGTTGTTATATGTAAATCAGTCGAAGAATGCGACGGATGTTTTGGACGCGGGGACTTATACTTATTTTGCATCGGCGAAAGATTCTGCAGGGAATGAGAATTTGACTGAGGTTAGGACGGTGAATGTTGATGGAACTTCTCCTGTTGTGACTTTGGTTGCTCCTGCTAATGCTTCTACTGTTACTAGTTTGACTCAGTATTTTTCGGCTAACTTTACTGATACTCAATTGAAGAATGCTACACCTTATGTCTGGAACTCGACAGGGAGTTTAATTAATAGTTCGGAGACTCAGACTGTGACGGGAGTTTCTAATTCGAGTAATGTTTCGATTGTTTTGCCGTCGGATGCAACTTATATTTGGAATTATTATGTTTGTGATAATTTGGATAATTGTGGGTGGGCGAGTGCTAATTGGACTGTGAGTGTTGATGCGAGTTATCCTGAGATTGGTTTCGTTTCTCCGACGCTGGCTAATGATACCTCGACGACGAATACTTCTATTGAGATGAATGTTT
>JAGLIS010000007.1 GCA_023142835.1 Candidatus Pacearchaeota archaeon
TCATAGTCTTTTTTATTTGCTCAATAGGATAAATTGAAATATGATATTTCCCCGAAATTATTTCTTTTTTTAATTTATCCGATATCGCTATTACATCAACATCCGAAGTTTTTGTTTCTTCTCCCCGAGCATAACTTCCAACAAGATAAATTCCTGAAAGAGAAGATAAAGAATCTTCTAAAAGATTAAGGACATCCTCTTTAATTTTTAAAGGTTTTTTAATTACTGTTATTTTAACAGTACCACCTAACAAAGTTTTAGGCAAAAGCACACCAGCACTATTTCCCACCCGAATAAGATCCCTAATAAACTCTTGTTTCATGTTATAACATAGTTATAACCTTTTATAAACTTTTCTTTTATACTCCCTTACAAAAAGATTCCTTTCTTAAAATCCTCTTCAGCCCTCTAAAATCTTTAATAATATAATCAGGTTTCTCTTTTTTCAAAGTCTTTAAATCAGACCACGAACACTTGTTAGAAATCGCAACTCCAACACAACCTGCTTTCCGAGCATATCTAACATCTGAAAACCTATCCCCAATATAAATAGCCTCCGACGGTTTAATCTTAAACTCCTTAAATAACTCTTTCAAAAATTCATCCTTACTAGAAAACTTCTCAGCCCCATAAACTTTTTTAAACAAACCATTTAATCCCAATTTCCTAATCGACGCTTTAATAAAAGAAGTCTCTGAATTAGAAATCACAACTAAAGGATAATCTTTCTTTAACTCCCACAACGGATTCACAGAAACACATAACTTAATCCCCCCACTTAACGCCCCCTCAGTAAAATATTTATAAAATCTACAACGGACAACACTTAAATTACTAAGATTCAATCCAAGTCCAATAAAAATCTCCTTTATCTTTTCCCCCATCAAATCAAACAACAAATCCTTATCAAACTCATATCCAAAATCCTCTAGTGCTCTAACTATAGATTTATATGCAATCCTATGCGCATCCGAAACAGTCCCATCAAAATCTAAAAATATTGACTTAATCATTTTTCTTTCCCCCTGAACAAATGATTCCATGAAATATTTACTTCCATATTATAACAATAGAATACCTATTTTTAAGTTTTTAGTCTTCGGAAAATTTAGTTCTCTATAAAACTTTTTACAGTTTGTTTAAATATTATCGTTGTATCTCAAAAATAATAATGATAGAAAAGTATATAAATTATGAACTCTAAAATGATGATATGTATATTGAAAATAAATCTACAAGAATTTGTAAACAATTACCTACATTAAAAATTACAAAAGAACTTAAAGAAGGAGTTAAAACATTAAAATATACAACACTTGGGGCGATAATAGTTAGTGGGGGAATAGTATTAAGTACAATGATTTATGGATATAATGAAATAGATAGATCATTTGATATATCATTTGATAAAACATTAAATAAAATGGATAACATATTAAATAAAATGGATAAATCATTTGATAAAACATTTAATAAGATTGATGAAAGGTATAACAACATTCATTATAAAATAAAGTACTTACCAAAAGATTTAACTCATAAATTATGAACGATTTGAAAAATTCACAAGATTATATCTCCAAACATTAACTTTAAATTCCCATCCTAAAAAAATAAAATATCACCCTTATCATATTAATATTACCTCATCCTCTTCAATAAATCTTTCAACTTAGCAGTATTAGCTTCCCTATTCATTATTTCCGAAACCTCATAAATCTGAATCTTCCCAATTTCCTTAGCCTTAACAACCTTTAATTCCCTAAGCATCTTTTTCCGAACACCTTCTGAAACCAACAACTTACCACTGTCAGAATCCGCAATCCTCTTAGCAAGCGAAATTGTATTCCCAATCCCTGTATACTTTAACTTACCTCCAGCTTTCGAAGCAATCAATTCACCTACATTCACCCCAAGATTAAACTCAATCTTATCATTAAATTTCTTATTATAATCTTTCAAACCCTGCAAAATCTGAAAACCAGCCTTGGACGCAAGAACTTCATTCTTGTAAGTCCTCGTAACCAAAGGAGAAAACACAATAAATATACAATCCTCTCTCCAATCAACCAACCCTTTCAAATCTTTTGCTCCTTCAATAGTCTTAGTTAAAATCTCCTTCGCATTATCCCCTAAAGTTGCATAATTCTTAACACTTAACGCAACAACAGCAGACGACTGCTTCTCACCCTTTAAAACAAGTGTAGATTCAGCACTCCCAATACCTTTCTTTGTCAAATCAACCATAGATTTATCTTCATAACCTGCCTTAGAAGAATGCGACATCATCTTCGAGGAAACATTTGATTTTCCAGAACTAACATCTTTATGAACATCCCCAAAAGTCTTACCAACTCCCCCGCCTTTCAACGTCTTTGTCTTCCGAGAGTTCATAAAAAAAAACATACCTCCTATCCCAAAGACAACAATTAAAAAAATCCATACAATAGAATACTCCCTAAAAATCCCCACATCCTTAAAATCACTAACTGAAACAGCATTACCCGTCAATAAAACCCGTCGATTAATAGAACTTTCTTCCCCACTAACAACAACATCCCACTCACCTTGAGGAGCTTTGAGACTAAATTTCCTAACTTCTCCTACATCCATTCTCAACGTCAACTCATTACTTTCTTCTCCAATCTGAACACTAACATTCTCATTACATTCCCAATTTCCAACACAAGTAATTATTAACACACTCTCATTAATATCAAACTCCATTTTCGAAGATTTAACCATTTCAAATTCTCTTTCCTCACCAATCTCGTCAAACATTCCAATCACATTCCAAGACCCTGCACTAGCATTAATTGGAAAATCAATAGTACTAAAATCTCCTGTAGGAATCAAAACTTCAATCTCTTCATTCTCTGGAGAGATAATCTTAACAGAAACAGTTCCAGTAATCTCCTTACCAGATTGATCAAAGACCTCAGCACCAATAGTAAATTCTTCTCCAGGAACTACCTCAGCATCTGATAAACTCATAATAAGCGAAGAAGCAACTTGATTAATACTAAACGAAACAGTTGCAAAACCCTCATTCAAAACACCGTCAGACCCAACATCATAAACACGAATACTAAGAAAATAAATCCCTGCTTCCGTAGTTTCTGGCATTAAAAATTCTTCACTAACAAAACCCTCGCTAACTACCTTGCTAAAATCCGTTGCATTTGTTGCTTCTACAAAACCATTTAATAAATTACCATTCGCCTTCGTCGCATCAATCTTTACTAAAATTTTTTCATCAGGATCATAACTAACCTTATCAGTAGAAGCCGAAACAAAAACATCGTTGCTGATTGTAAACAACTTCGTCGAAGCCATCTTCTCTCCAAGCGATAAAATTATTTGACATCCCCCCAGAATCTTTGTTAAATTTGAAATCTCCAAATCCTTGCTAACTAATACCTTAGAAGTAGAATAAGACTGATCCTCTTCAAAAGAAAAATCACTCGCAGGCCATCTAACCAAATTTACCATATTATTTCCACAAACTAGATTAACATTAAGATTCCCAAATTCAGAACCTCGTAAACCCTCAGCATTTATATAGAGCTTATCTCCCAAATTATAAATTTCCTCAGGCTCAGATAAAGAGATATCAGCGAGAACAAACGAACTCATTAAAACAAACATTAAAGCAAAAGCATACCCTATTTTTTTCATATATACAGAACACATTCTCACTATTTAAATATTATGAACAAATTATAATGAGATTAAGAATAAACTTTTCTCAAATCATCGAAATTTTTCATGGTAAAAAATTGCAATCTCAATTTCTTTGCACCTTCTTGAGATTTTGTGAAATTCATTGCTTGAAATTTTACCTGCTTAAAAGATAATTTATACTTCTCAGATAATTTAAGATAATCCTCGAAAGTTGTTTTTGGTTTTTTATTAATAAGTTTCGCAAAAATACCAGGTTTTCCAATAGCCTCTCGACCAACCATTAAAAAATCAAACTTCTTCAAAAGTTTCTCCACGTTCTTTTCAGTAACATCTCCAGAATAAATAATTGGAAGCTTTGTAGATTTCTTAATTTTTTCTGCAAATTCCATGTCAGGCTCTCCGGAATATCCTTGCGCCTGAGTTCTTGGATGAACACAAACAGCATCGCAATATTTTTCTGCCAACTCTATAAGTTTCATTGACTGAGGAGATTTTCTTATCTTAATTGTAACCGGTTTTTTCGTAGACTCCCTCATTGTTTTAAGAATTTTTTCTATAGCTTCAAGATCGTTATGAAGGAACGCTCCGAACCCATGCCTTTTCGCAGTTTTTGCAGGACATCCCAAATTAAAATCCCATAGAGAAACCTTCCTATCATACTTCTTCATAAATTCCTTTATCCCTTTCTCATTCGTACAAAATAATTGCAAAGCGGGTTTATCCTCAAGATGAATTTCCTCTTTTGTCAAAGGATTAATCATCCCAGTATAAGTTAATCCACAATTTTCTTTTTTACACAACAATCTAAAAGCAATATCATTAACCTCTTCCATTGGAGCTAGAAAAATTCTATTCGTCGGTTTAAAATTACGGATTTTCATTTTATCATCATTTGAGCAGTTATATATAATCTAAATAGTTTACTACAATTATAAATATTATGAACAAATTTATAAATCTCCTAAAACTGACATTATTATGAAAAAAATGAAGGTGAATCCATATAATGTTAATGGAGATATAAACTATGATAAGCTCATTTCAGAATTCGGGATTAAACCTATTGATAAAAATATTTTGAAAAGAATTGAAGCAATAACTGGTGAAATCCATCCATACTTGAGAAGGGGAATATTTTTTGCACATCGAGATTTAGAAAAAGTTCTCGACGCCTACGAAAAAGGAGAAAAGTTTTTCCTATATACTGGAACGGGTCCAAGTGGTCCAATCCATCTAGGCCATTATTCAGTTTGGAGTTTTGTAAAATGGTTACAAGATAAATTTGATGTAGAGTTATGGTTCCAATTTACTGACGATGAAAAATTTTTATATAAAGATATGACTTATGAAGAAATCCAAGAATGGACAAAAGAAAATATGCTCGACGTAATCGCAATGGGCTTCAACCCTAATAAAACACATTTCTTGATAGACACGAAACATGCAGGAATAATATATCCCGAAGCAATTAAAGTTGCAAAAAAAATAACTTTCTCCACACTAAAATCAGCATTTGGTTTCACGGACTCAAATAACATCGGAAGTATCTTTTACACAGCAATGCAAACAGTTCCGTGCTTCCTTCCAAATATTTTAAACAATGAAAATAAATATTGTCTAATTCCTATGGGCGTCGACCAAGACCCTCATTTCAGAATATCACGAGACGTAGTAGAAAAACTCGGACACAAAAAACCTTCGATTATCCATGCTAAATTCATGTCACCATTAACAGGAGTTACGGGGAAATCAAGTAGCTCAAATTACGACAAAACAATACTGATGACAGATGACGCAAAAACAGTTGCAAAAAAAATCAATAAATATTCTTTTAGTGGAGGAAAAGACACCATTGAGGAACACAGAGAAAAAGGTGGAAATATAGAAGTCGATGTAGCTTGTCAATGGTTAAAATATTTCGAACACAATGATGAAAAACTATCTGAAATTTACGACAAATATTCTAAAGGAGAATTACTTTCTGGGGAAGTAAAAAAAATCTTAATAGATAAAATTAACAATGAACTTTCAGAACATCAAAGAAGAAGAATGAATGCAGAAGGAATGATTGATAGATTTATTTTTAAAAATTAAATTCATATTAATCAAAATTTTGATTAAAGTATTTTGTTAATATATGATTCTTTCCAACGATTTCTAATCTCTTCTGAAATAGGATCCGTATTACCTGTACAAGCATTCCAAACAAATTCCTTCCAATTTAGCTCCTCATATTTGGAAGATTCTACATTTGAATATAATACTCCTCCCATAAATATTACACCAGCACATGCTCCTCTTATAACAATTTTTTGTAATGTGTTTCCCATAATCAATCTAATAAATCTTTATTTATAAATATTTTTCGTAAAAACATGATAAGTTTATTTTTAATAGTTAAATTTATTTTCTTCCAAATTCTTGATAATCCTTATAATCTTTTCTAATCAAAATCACCATTAATAATGCTTTTTGGTAGTTTAATCCTATGTCCATTACTTTCAATAGTTCTTAAAAGACCACATTTATTAAAAGCATTATTAGAATAAAAAGCGATTTCTTTAAATTTGCTAAGAGGTATATCATTTTTCAAAAGCGAATCTCCATCTTCATCAAAAATATTTCTAATATCATTAATATAATTGTCGGAATAACAATTTCTACCATTTTCAACCCCTAAATTAATACTTACTAAATCTTTAGATTTATAATCTTTTACTAATTTTTCATGTTCTAAACATTTATTACTATATTCATTGATTCCCCAAGTAGATAATCCTACAAGACATAATCCTGTAATAGCAAGTTTTTCTAATATTTCTTTCATAATTAATCTAATAAAATATCCTTTATAAATCTTTCTATTTGTAACTATTATTATGTAGCAACATTATATTTAGTTTTAGGAGCATAAAATACAAATTTTCCAGATCTAAAAACTTCCACAAGATCATTCCAATAGTTATCATTAGGTTTTTTGATTGAAGTATCATGATAGGCAATAATCTCAGATTCTCTAGGAATACCAATTTTATGTCCATTAAGAACTTTCACCACATCGGCTCTACAGCTCTCAAAAACTTCTTTTTCATACTCATTCATAGGAATTTTTCCATTAGCCTGTCCCCAAAGTTTGCTCCCATCAAAAGTACAAGTAAATGCATTATTCTTATTATGTATAACTTGATAAATATTATTAAAATAACGGTTACTATCTACCCTATTTAAAATAACTTTCGCGATACCCATTCTTCCCTTCAGGAGCTGATTTGCACCCTCTGCATAACAAACCTTTTGCATCTCATTAAGTTCCTCCTTCGTATAATGATTAATCTCCACAACAGAATTAGAAACATCTCTTCCTCGGCTCTCCAAACTAGAAACGTCTCCTACTCTGCTCTCCAAACTAGAAACGTGTAATTTTTCAAATGCTTTTAATGTAGGAGTTTTCTCAAGATATCCTCCAATGAAGGTCATACATACAAATGTAGAAAGCATTAACTTACTAATTTTTCCCATAAATAATTTTTAGTTAAATTATTTATAAATCTTTCTATTTGTAAC
>JAGLIS010000008.1 GCA_023142835.1 Candidatus Pacearchaeota archaeon
TCTTATTCATCAAATTTGGTTTGCCTTGAAATAAAGCTCCAACACATAGACCATATCCAATAAGAGGTATCATTTGATCCAAACCTGGCTCACCTAATTTCTCCTCTAATTTTTCTTTACTCTCCATAAACACAAGAATAAAATCCTATTTATAAATCTTTCATAACAACATCAGACATCTCACCAACCTCTATTCCCTTAGAACTAACTATCATCCCAACTGCCTTCCTCTCATGTGCTGTTCTTCTCATCTTAGCAATCCTAACAGCCCTATCACTAACGCCAGTAATCCCTGACTCATAAAACACACTAACCGAATCCGAAAGAAACCTCAGAATATCCGTCTTCGTCCAGTCACCATTACTAACCCCACTTATCCAGCCCTCCTCAAGACTCTCATCGCTAAAAACTGTAGTCACCTTCAATCGTTTCATCAACGAAGACAAATCAAAAATCGTCTGCCTAATTTTTCCCTTATCACTAAGATTCAACGCCAAAACCGAAATCGGATCAAAACAAATTCTCTTAACATTATTCTGTGCAATAACTTTTGTCAGCTCAGACTTTAAATCTTCCATAGAAGTTTGCGGAGCAAATCGCATAAACTTAATCTTACCCTCGCCACTCAACTTAGAAAAATCCCAACCATGAGCCATCGCATCATTTAACGTATCGACAATATCAGGTTCAAACGAACAATAAAGACCATTCTCTCCAAACTTCACAGCACCATTCCAAAGAAACTGTAAAAGAAAAGTACTCTTCCCCGAACCGGGACCACCAACAATTAGATTATCTGAATTTCTTACAAAACCTCCTTGACAAAGCTTATCAAAACCCTCAATACCTACAGGACATCTATCTATTACTCCCTCCACTTCCATTTCCCCCAATATAAAATATTCATGAAATCCCTTCAATTAACCTCTACAAAAAACACAGCACAAATCTTTATAAATTCTTTCGTTTTAACAAAAGTATGAAGACATTAAATCTACATTGCGATTATATCAATTTTAAGGCGTTGAAAAAAGCGTTAAAGTCAATTGATGAAATCGCGCCAGACCAAAAACTCGAAGGAAAATCCGAGGAATGTCTTGTAGTAATGATCGCAACAGAAAAAGGTGATTCAAAAGAAACATTAATAAAACTCGTCGAAGATATCGAAAAGACCGCAACAAATGTCAAAACAGAAAATATCGTCTTATATCCTTACGCCCATTTATCAAATAACCTCGGAAAACCAGAAAAAGCGATAGAACTCTTAAACGAAGCAACGAAGCAACTAAAAAAATTCAAAGTAATCCAAGCCCCTTTCGGCTACTATAAAACATTCGAGCTAAAAGTAAAAGGTCATCCTCTATCAGAACTTTCTAGAGAATTTATAGTTGGAGGAAACGAAGAAGTTGAAGAAGAATTAAGTGATGAAGAAAGAAGCCGATTGCTACACCAACTCCAAAAATCAAAACTTGATACTTCAAAAATTAAAGAGAACGACCACAGAATCATTGGAAGAAAAATGGATCTATGGAGTTTCAACAGTTCAGCTCCTGGAATGGTTTTCTGGCATGCTAAAGGACTTCATATCAAAAACAAATTAATCGAATATTGGAGAAACATTCACAGGACTAATGGATACTCTGAAATTTCAACACCACTAATCCTCGACAAAAAACTTTGGGAAATATCAGGACACTGGTCTAAATTTAAAGAAAACATGTTTACTACCGAATACGAAAAAAGAGAATTCGCAATTAAACCAATGAATTGTCCTGGAGGAATGCTCGTCTATAAAACATCTCCAAAATCTTATCGAGATTTACCTTTAAGAATGGGTGAAATTGGGGAAGTTCACAGAAAAGAACTTTCAGGAGTATTGGGAGGATTAATGAGAGTAATACAATTTACCCAAGATGATGCTCATATCTTCTGCACAGAAAAAACATTAAAAAACGAGATAGAAAAAATTATTGACATAATAATCGAATTATACTCTACATTCAATATAGAATTAGACCACATAGAATTATCTACTCGTCCTGAAGAAAAAATAGGCTCTGAAAAAATCTGGGACTTATCAGAAACTGCACTTGAAGAAGTGTTAAAATCTAGAGGAATGAAATACACAATCAATAAAGGAGACGGAGCATTTTACGGACCAAAAATAGATTTCCATATCAAAGATTCATTAAAGAGAACATGGCAATGTTCCACAATTCAGCTAGACATGGCACTTCCAGAAAGATTTGAATTAGAATACACCGACGAAAAAGGAGATATCAAACGACCAATCATGCTTCACAGAGTAATCTATGGTTCCATTGAAAGATTTCTAGGAATTTATACAGAACACACAAATGGAAAATTCCCTCTATGGCTTTCCCCAAATCAGATAAAAATCGTAACTCTAAACGACAATGTCAAAGACTACGCTAATGAAGTTTACCAAAAACTTTTCGATTCAGAATTTGAAGTTGAAATTAATGACAAAAACGAATCAGTAGGTAAAAAAGTAAGGGATGCCCAAATTCAAAGATTTAATTATATTGTCACCGTCGGAGAAAAAGAAAAAGCTGAAAATAAAGTTGCAGTTAGGACAAGGGAATCACCAGAAATTAAAATAATAAACTTAGACGAATTAATAGAAAAACTCAAGAAAGAGATAAATTCAAGAAAGAATTTATAAACAATATTACTCTAAAACCTCTATGAAATGGGGGAAGATTGTTTTAATATTCCAAGCTATCATAACCTTACTCATAAGCCTCGCATTTTTCTCACAAACTTTATCACTTGACATCGCAAAAATATCTGAATTAAGAATAGAAATGAATCAGAATAATGCTTTCTTAGATAACAATGCACCTAGAGTAATGGTCGACATAAAACAAAGATACACCCTCGCCGCATACACCCTCCTTATCATAGGAATTTTCGAACTATTAATTATACCAAGGCTCATTAGTTAAAGTCTTAAAGCCCCCTAAACTAATTCTTACATGAGAATTTCAGAACTAATAGATGAATTAGAAGAAACAGAAACATACAAAAAATTTAAAGATAAAAATCCTTCGACATTTTTCTCAGCAGGTTTTTTCATATTAGACTTAGAATCAAAAACTGAAAAAATACAACTTGATTTTTTTCTACCTAAACAAAATAGAGCCTGCCCCAACCAATCTAAATCGCAAATTAGTGAGGGTAGGGTCTGCCCCAACCAATCTAAATCGCAAATCAGTGAGGGAAGAATAGCCTCATTTGAATATCCGTTCAAGGAACCAAAAATTTATGACGAAGAGATAAAACCCATGCAACCCCAAACAACTGAAATAAAAATAGACATAGATGATTTAGAATCTACTTGTAAGAAAATTATCAAAGAAAACAACTCCCTAATTATCTTCACAAAAATAATCGCAATCCTAAAAGACAATCAATGGAATCTTACTTGCATGGACGACATGTTGGGAATTGTTCGAATAAAACTCAATGCAATAACTGGAGAACTAATTGATTTTAATAAGGGAAGCCTTATGGACATGATGAAAGTTGAGAAGAAATAAAAACACACAAAACAGTCAGTGGAAATTAAAGAAGTATCGTTTTATCCCTCACTAGAAGATTATCAATAACAAACTATTGGTAATCTTATGTTATAATCAATTCTTTTTGCCCCTCTTCTTTTTTTGTGTAAATGACTCAATAAATATTATAATAACATGACCTATAATTCCTAAATATAAGAATAATTTAGACCATAAATTATTTGAGCTAATTTTCTGATCGTATGAGGTAATATTTATAATTATTGGATCCGTATTTGTTGCATAATACTCTTTATAATTTGCCATTCGATCAGTATTGTTATAACAAGATTGATGTGATAGACTTAAATCATAATATTTATTTATTACTTGAGTTCGAGAAATTAATTTCAATATTGTTTCATCTTTATCATCTTGATAACTCTGTGCAATTGAATT
This sequence comes from Candidatus Pacearchaeota archaeon, assembly GCA_023142835.1. Classification (GTDB taxonomy): domain Archaea; phylum Nanobdellota; class Nanobdellia; order Pacearchaeales; family GW2011-AR1; genus JAGVXH01. Next base: position 3,984 of record JAGLIS010000008.1, read on the forward strand.
AAATATTCCACTACATACTAATATCAATGTGAAAATTACAAGCAAAATCTCACTAATTTTTCTCATAAAAATAAAAACTATTTATATATTTATAAATATAACGGGGCAAAAAGAACTCTTCGGAATTTTTTGACATCGTCAAAAACCGTCTTGCAGACTATTCCTTGTTCCTAACGGAAGATTATAACAAGGATTTAGAAATTCCAAAATCTTGCAGATTTTTCCACCCAAATTTTGCTACGCAAAACTTCGTTAAATCCTAATGTTAAGTGCAATTTTCGAATCAGTCTTTAAAGAACATCTAACAAAAAGATTTATATATTTTAATCAATTGTTATATAATAGGAAATAAAAATGGATGAAATACAAGAATTCAAAAAATATATTGTGTTTTATAGCGAGAGAGCTGACGGACCTCAATGTAATAGAGACCATGTTCGTTTAGTTGAATCGCCAGTTTTTCCTACAGAAAACTTATTAGAGAAAAACAAGATGATATACACAGGAACCTGTACTAATATATCATATCCTGGATGTGAAGATTGTGGTGGTTCGAAGATAGTTGATTTTAGAGTAGAAGATTATTCTTCAGAAAGAGCCAAAGAATTAGGATTGGTAGAAAAATTATAGGGTTCAACAGGTATCGATTCTCTTCGTGACAACTATCTACATAGACTAACAACTTAAATAAGAGTTATACATAAAAATAAAAATTTAAACAACCTCTCTCGAACACCACACAATATGAAAAATACACCACATACTCAAGAAGAATTAGATGCTCTAGAAGTGAAAACTCAACAAGGTGCACTTCCTCCAGGTTATTATGCAAATAATCATTCTCTCATAGCTACAATCTATGGTCAAAGTAATCTCGAAAAGAAAGCACGAAATAGTTTTAAAAATGCAAATAAGTTACCTAGTTACATTCATCTTCAAACAGAAGGCACACTTTCTGTTGGAGATAAAGAAGTTAATTATTGCTTGGCATATGGCGTTTATCCACTCAAACACCCTTCCGAATAACCAAACTAATATTCCTATCTTCCCCCGAACTCACAATCTCAAAACCAGCTTTCTTAACTTCCATCTCAATCTCATCCTTATCATAAACATAAGTATACCTCTTTTCAACACCTGCAGAAGTCCACGGAATAAAAGTCTCTTTAGGTTTACCCTTCAGCCTAGGAGAATTTTTTGACCAAACCATAACCAACGCTTCAGAACCTGGCTTCAACACCCTATATAATTCATCAATCACCTTCTGCCTAGCTTTCTCCGTCGGAACACAATGAAGAACAGCTATACAAATCCCACCATCACAAAAATTATCTTCTAAAGGAATCTCATTAGAACTAGAATGAAACGTCTCAATCTCCAACCCAAAACTTTTAGCCTTCTCTTCTGCAAACTTTAACATCTCTTTTGAAAAATCCACTGCATAAACTTTCAAACCCTTCGGAAAAGAAAGAAAATTCCTCCCACTCCCGCAACCCCAATCGACAACTTTCCCTTTTTTCCCTTTTAAAAAATCTTCAACCTCTGGACTAGGCTTATTCCTATACTCATTCCACACTGGAGCAATCGTCTCCCAAACTTTTTCTTGTTTCATTCATTCAAAAGCAAAAAGAAGTTTATATAGATAATTAAAATAATCTCTAATTCAAATATCTTAATCTAACCATTAAACTCCACCATAACCATCCCCTCAATCAAAAAATACGACTATTTAATTTAACTTTGTAAAAAAATCTATTTTTTAGCTACCTTTATTTTTTCTACAAGTCCAAACTCTTTACGGTTTCCATCCACATAAAAATTATTTACCCGTTCACCTGAAAGTTTTTCATCATAACTATATTTAACTTCTTTAAACAGTTTTCTATAATCTTCTTTGAATTGTCGTTCAGGATCATTTTTGAAAGTTCCCCCATCTCCCCAATAAAAAATATCATCATTATCGAATAATAATCCATTTACAATCCCTGTTCCAGGACAAACAAATTGCAACTCCCCCTCATGCTCACAATTTCCAAAGTCAGTGTACCAATATGTTTGAATTGCTGTAAGGTTCTTTATCTTATAAGAATTACCACAGCAACTACATTCAATAATTTTTTCCTTATTTTTTTCATCAATCTCTTTAAAAATTTTATCCTTTTTTTTATGAATTTCTGTTAGTTGATTCTCTAAACTTACCATAACTCATAGTTCACATTATATTTTTAAAAATATATCTATACTAAATTATATAGCTTTTAAATTTCTAATATTAAAAAATTCAATGTCTAAATTAATAACTCTATCTTGCAGAAATTTTTAATTCCATTTCCATCAAACACTTACACATTTAAACCATAAATCACTTCCCCTTTCATGAAATCAAAACCCTCAACTCTAAGCTCTCAATTCCAAATATCCAAACCCCAGCGTAAAGTAATATCAAAGATATTTCATAGACACATTTATGCAGGAGGAATGCAAAATGCGTAAACCAACAAAAACAATTTCAGGTGTAGCCCCCCTCGCTGTAATGCTCCCTCCACGAAAATGCGACCATGGAACTTGCCTTTATTGCCCATCCCTAAACGCCCCTCAATCCTACACGCCAGAAAGCCCCGCAGTCATCCGAGCAAGAGAATGCAATTATAATCCCTCCAAGCAAGTCAAAGCCCGACTAAAATCTTTCAAAGCAATGGGACACCCAACAGATAAAATAGAATTAATTATCATGGGCGGAACATTTCTATCTTATCCTCGAGAATTTCAATTTGATTTTATAAAAAAATGCTACGATGCACTTAATAGTAGAACTTCCAAAACCCTCAACGAAGCGAAAAAAACAAACGAAAAAGCAAAACACCGATGCACAGCACTTTGCATAGAAACACGTCCAGACGTTTGCACAGATAAACACATCGAAGACATGCTAGAATGGGGAGCAACCAGAGTTGAGTTAGGAGTCCAAGCCATCGACGATAAAATCTATAAAAAAGTAAATCGGGGTCACACAGTCCAAAATGTAATTGACGCAACAGAGAGATTAAAAAAAGCAGGCTTCAAGATAGGCTATCACATCATGCCAGGTATACCTGGAACCAATCCAAAAAAAGATATCAAGATGTTCAAAAAAATATTTTCATCAAAAGATTTCCAACCAGATCAAATAAAAGTATATCCCTGCCAAGTCCTTAAAGGTGCAGGAATTGAAAATTTATATTATGGGGGAGAATACATCCCTTACACAAAATCCCAAGCAACAGAACTCATAATCCAAATGTTAAAACTAACTCCAAGATATTGTCGAGTTATGAGAATTATGCGAGAAATCCCCCCAAGCTATCTAATTGCAGGAATAAAAAACATCGACCTTAGAAAAGACATCGAAGAAGTAATTAGAAAAAAGAAAACAAAAATAAAAGAAATAAGATTTAGAGAAATAGGATTTGCACTGAGAGATAAAAGAAAAATCAATCTAGAACTAAAACTTCGAACAACAAAATACAAAGCATCTGGTGGAACAGAATTTTTCATCGAAGCAATCAACAAAGACAACATCCTATTCGGACTTCTCCGTCTCCGTCTAGATAAAAAAACAGCAACAGTTCGAGAACTCCACGTCTATGGACCAACACTAAAACTAAACGAAAAAGCAAACAACGCATGGCAACATAAAGGCTTGGGGAAATTACTGATGAAAGAAGCAGAAGAAATTGCAAAGAAAAAAAATTACAAAAATCTCCGAATAATATCTGGTATCGGCGTTAGAGAATACTATAAAAAACTAAGATACAAACTAGACAAACAGAAAATCTATGTAGAAAAAACACTATAACAAAAAATTAAAAACAACCTTTTTAAACTTAACCTTAAGTACAATATAACCTAAAACTTTATAAAATTAGTTACCCAATAGTAATATGGAGATTAGAAAATATACTAAAGGGGATAAGAAAGAAATTATCCCAATGATTTCTGGAATTCTTAAAGAGATATTTAATGGAGATCCTGCAGAATTTAAAATATTAAGAGAGTTTAATGTTACTAAAAACTATATCCATTATATAGTTATCATCATAGGTGAAAAAATCGTCGGTATTGGTGCCTTGAAAAAATTAACTGGCAAAAAAGTAAGGATAAAAAGATTGTACGTAATGGAAGATTATCGTAGAAGAGGAATCGCGCAAAAAATTTTAGATGAATTAATCCAATTCGCAAAAGAACAAAACTTTAAAGAAATTCTCTTCAAAACATATCCTATTATGGAAAACGCAAGGAAATTTCACAAACGAAACGGATTTGTAGAAACAAAGAATAAAGATCCATACCAAATACACTTAGTTAAAAAACTATAACTCTACTTTTAATTTTAAATTCAGACAATCATATAATTATGCTAAAGAAAATTTATATTGAGAAAAATTATAATGAAGTTAATATATTAACAGAAAAGCTTAAAAACAAAGGTTTCTAATAATAGATTAATGGAACAACTTTTAAAAAACGCAATAGAATTTTTTGAATCAGGTAATGATAATTTAGCAAAAAACAGATTTAATGTCTCAGTTTCTGATTTCTTTAAATCAATTGTAATTTTTTGCGATTATTTAATATATGAAAAAATAAGAATAATTCCTAAAAACCACAACCATAGATTCAACTTGCTTGAAACATATTTTGAAGAAATCCATCAAGGAGTTTCAAAATTATTTAAAACATATATACAATCCTACAATCTAAATATGGGAAAATCCGAAGCTCAAAAACTAAAGGAGTATGCTAATGAACTCAAAAACACTTGCCTTAATAAAAAATAAGTTAAAGAAATATCTAAAAGAAAAAGAAATATTAGATATAATTTTATTTGGATCTTTCGTTAAAGGAAATGAAAATCCCTCAGATATAGATGTAGCATTTATTACAAGAAAAAATATAGAAATAGATAATTCTGATTTCCATATCGCTGTCCTAACTCCCGAAGATTTTTTTAATAAACCTCCAACCTTAGTTAACACACTTCTAAGAGAAGGATATAGTTTAAAACACAACAAATCTTTCGTAAAATCCTTCAACTTCTCACCAAAAGTTTTGTTTAACTACAACTTATCTTCTCTAACACCCTCTTTAAAAGTTCAAACTGTAAATGCACTCCGAGGCAGAAAAGGAGAAAATGGACTTGTTTTAGAGCACGGAGGAGAATGGATTTCAAATAATGTTTTTATAGTGGATTCAAATAATGAAAACTTATTTGAAAAGTTTTTTTTAAATTTTAAAATTAAATTTCAAAAAAGATATATATTAATTCATTAACAGAAAATGACTAAAACAAACAAAAAAGATAATATATTAAACATCATTAAAAAAAGCGTTACTTTAAAATTGATGAAAAAAAACGGTATTGCAAGAGTAAACCCTGAAGCACTGAAAATTTTTAATGAAACAATATCTGAAGACGCAGAAAATTTGGTTTGTAAACTTAAACAACATATTCAGATTAAAGCAAAAAAAACACTAGAAAAACAAGATATTTTAGATATAGTAAAAAAAAGGAATATTATAGAAAATTATAATCTATAACTAATGAAAAACTACCTTAATCTTTCTTCTTCAGAACACTCTTTTTTGTGATTTTGTTCTTCTTCCGAATCCTAATTGCTACAAACCCTCCAAGAGCCAAAATAATAAAAACGCTAATTGCAGCAATCCCTCCAGCCGTACCTGCCGCTCCAGTAACTGCACCAGTTATCATCGAGAAGAAAGTAGGTGCAACATCTTCGAGCTCCTCATCTTCAAGTCCAATTTCACTTGTACCTAATTCTTCAACCTCTTCTTCTATCTCAACTATACAACTTCTAGAGGTTATACTATTATTATTACATGCTTTTGTCTGAAGACCATCAATACATTCACTCCATTCCTCACAGATATAATTTGTAGAGCCACCGCCACTGCCACCAGAAGAATAAGTTGCTGGCACTATGACTATAGGAGGAGTTACAGCTTCAGCCTTTTCAATCACAACATTCGCAACAGTTCCATCAATAACATTCAAACTTTCATTAGTTCCATTGTATTCTCCTTTTTCAGCAAAAACACTAAAAACATGAGAAATATTACAAACACTTTCTGAAAAGTCCACAGAATAACTACCATCAATATTACTTAAAGTTACACTAGCATCAACATAATTACAAGTAACCGTAACACTAGCATCCTCGATAACATCATTCGTCAAGTTATAAATTATTCCACTAATTGTTGTTGTTCCAATAACCACTTTCTCAATAATAGCTACATCCACACCACCAATTCCAAACTCATCAATATCACTAGCACTTTCACTTCCAAAATAATCCCCTTTTTCAGCAGAAACAACATATGTATGCGAACTATTACATTCTGTAGATAAAAAATCTACACCATAAGATCCATCATTTTCACTAACATCAATCGCAAAAAAACCATTACAAGTAACAGTAACATTAGCTCCCTCAACAAAATCACTACCCAAAGTCGTATTATATATCTTACCAGCTATGGCGGTATCAGCAGAAACAAAACCAAAAGATAAAACCAAAAAACCCAACAACATCAAAAATTTACCATTCATAATAAATACCATATAACTTAGTTTTTAAACATTCCCATATTTATTTCCTAACAACAAAGAAAATTCCAACAGCAGATAATAAAGTTAGCATTCCAATAAAGAAGCCGAACTCAGGAACAATTGCAACATTTACTACGCCCAAATCCCAATTATTCAATATAGCATCTTCATGAATGATTCCCGAAGCAGACCCATACATTCCATTTTTCTCAGCAACAACATTCAAAGAGTCTCCAGCATCACAGACAAACTTGCTATAAATAGCAGAATATTTTCCATTAGATTGACTAACTACAAATTGAGAATATCCATTACAAACAACTTCAACATTAGCTCCCTCAATAACACTTGTGAAATCAGCATTGTAAACTTTACCAGTAATTAATGTGCTACCATCATCAACAACAGCACTAGCAAATCCAACTAAAATTAGCATCATTCCTAAAACTAAAACACTCATTGTTTTTGACATGGAATTGTTTACAATAAAGAGTATATAAACTTTTCGAATTGTAGTCACTTAATTATGACATACAATATAGCTATCCAATAATTTCTTCTACCCAAAAATAAATTCAATAAACTATTCAATAATTTACAACAACCTCTATCTCGACTTACTACTATAATTATAACTCTCCCCAATCAATCTACACATCAAACTATCTTTATTTTTTCTACACCAATCCTTATCATAACCTATAGCTATATCATAAGCTTCCATACAAGCCTGCTTAACATCCTCTGTATTATAATCTATCTTTTCTTTACTCCAACGACGCTTTATAAGATAAAGAGATTCACCAAACAAATATTCAAACGTTTCCCGTTTTTCCTTACTTAACTCATTAATCTTCTTTCCCATTATGCCCTCAGGAGATTTTTTATCCTTCAGAGATTTTCTCACTAAATTATCAAGATATTTTCCCATAAACAATCCTCCCCTCACAAATATATAAACTTTCCCTAAAAAAATTATTAACCCAACCACAAAAAAATATACAACATATAGACAAAAATAAATCCAATAAACTATCTATCTCACCACCACCTAAATACCAAAATTATTTCACAATTACAATTAATACTCAACTCTCCTCAATCAACCCATAATTAATCAGTTCTCTATAAGTCTCCTCTTTAGCCTTCATAAAATTCGGATAATGATAACACATCCTCTTATCATTACACCAAGACATATTATAAATATTACATATAAATGAATGATTAAACTCGTCCAATTCTTCCCCCTCTAATGCATTAATCTTCTTCATTGTATCCCTTAGAGATTCTTCCGTTACATTTTCAATAGACCCTATCATAAATACAATTTATCCATACCTTATTTAAACTTTCCCTAAAAAAATTATTAACCCAATCGCAACAAGCTACAAGGGTAGTTACCAAAAGGGGAATGAATCTTAAATACATTGTAGTAAGTCTTCACCTTAGCATCTTGAATATTTGTAAGATCTATACAATTATGATTTATCTTATTCTCCAAACACCATTCTTTATTACAAATATTTCCTAATACAACTTCATCAAAATCACCATTACTATAAAGATTTAATTTTTTAATTCCATTAAGTATATTTTCAGTACATATTTCAAGAATAACATAACTTTCTATACAGCTACTTCTTCCCATAAACAATCTTAATAAAGACTAAATTTAAATATTTCTATTTTGAAGACTATAAGTATCCAGAGATTACTTCGCTTTTCTTTCCCCTATTTATCCTTACTCAACCACGACAAAACTTATATTCCAAAAAATCATATAAATGCATGACCAAAGATTCCCCACGAAAATTCCTAGAAAAAAAGACAAAAGAAATAAATCAGAAGATGAAAACCTCTTTCGTCCTAATTCGGAAAGATGTCGACGAAATGCAAACGACAATTGATGCAATGAGAAGATACCTCAAAAACAAAGACGAACAATACAAATACGCAAAAAAAGAAGACAACAAAATCAGAGACGAATTCCGAAAAGATGTCGATGAGTTCACACAGAAAATAGCCTCGCTAAATATCGCACTATCAAGAATGAAAACCATCCAAGAAGAAGTCGTACTAATAAGAGACCTCGCAAAAATTGAAGACGAAATCAAGACCTCCTTCAAAAATGAGATAGAAGGTTACAAAGAACAAATAAAACTACTAAGAGATGAATTTAAAGAAACAGAAAAACGAATTTCTGCAATGGAAAATGGATACGTCCGAGAAAAAAAGAAAAGTTGGTTTTTCAATAAAAACAATAAATAAATTTACTTTGATTTCTCTATAATCTTCACACCTTCATTCCCTACATAAGCTACCCGATTCCTTCCACATTCCTTTGCATAATACGCAAGACTATCTACCTCATTAATAACCCAACTCATAGCACAACCTCTAATCGAACCCTCCGACATCTTAATATTATGTTCTACAAAATATGACTTAACAAACTCTCCCAATTCCTTAACACGTTTTCTAATATCCTCCCGAGTCAACTTTTCCCCCTTACCAAAAGAACGATTCGTAGAATATTTTTTAATATAGTTATCTAATACACTATTCGAAGCAGGATTACCCCTAACATAATCAAACACCAACTTCCTCCCCCTAAGCCCATACAAAAGCCAAACCGGATTTTTTTTATTTATCTCTACAACACCGACGCTAACAGTAACCGGTTTTTTATGTTTCCTTCCCTTTTCATCCACAAACGTCACGCTCGCATTAGCCACTTTACTATTCAACCTATATGCAACCTCCAGAGCATCTGCCTTATCAGTATTAGGTAATAAAATAATAAACTCCTCTCCTCCATACCTAAACGCGACATCCGAATCTCTAACACTCTTTAAAACAACACCACTTAATTTCCGAAGAACCACATCACCAGCATTATGACCATAGGTATCATTAAACGCCTTAAAATGATCAATATCAAACATAATTACTGAAAAAGGTTCCTTAAGATTCCTGAAAGTTGAAGCAAGTTGTATCTTTAATTCAGAATCCAAAAACCTCCTATTAAATAACCCTGTCAAATGATCCTTCGTCGACAAATCTCTTGCCACTTCATTCGCTTCATAAACAACATCCCTCAAAAATGAAACCGCCTTCACATTACACTTCAATTTCTTTTCAAATATTCTTTTCCAAATTTCATTGCCCACATAAATAATATCATTTGGATCTCTCAACGAACCAATCTCCTTTTCAATCTTAGTCAGATTAATAACACCATAACCAAAATTTTTAACAATAATATCTAACCTTTCATTCCGCTTCACCATACATCCAATTAAATATCAAAGTTTTTAAAATAATGCGTCCCTAACCAACCAAAAATCCCATCAACATAACAATCCTTAAAAACCACTCTCCCGATTTTCTTCAACGAGGTGCTATATGTGGTCATTATACAAACGAAAAGAAGATTCCGGCGAAGGTGCAAATTTATTTAACTACTCTGGTGAAAAACTCGAACCACTAAAATTCTCAAACGGAAAAACTCAAGCAGACGTCGTCAAAGAAGTCGTCGACTCCATAGAAGCAGGAAACAAAATAATTTTCATAAGAGGAATCTGTGGAACTGGAAAATCGGCCATTGCCTTAAACTTAGCAAGACACTTCAAAAAAACATCAATCGTCGTCCCGATAAAATCCCTCCAAGAACAATACGAAAAAGATTACACTCAAGAAAAATTCATTATGAAAAAGGATAATAGCCCCTTAAAAATAGCAGTCATAAAAGGAAGGAATAATTTCAGATGTCCTTTTTCAGGAGAACGTGCCGACGACCAAGAACTTCCATGTACTATAGAGATTCGAGAAAAAAATACAGAACAACTTCTAAAATACATTGACATGAACGACACTGTAGAAAAAGGAGATTTCTCCTCAGCGTCGGATATTCGAAGAATGAACATCGCTCCCGCATGCCCTTACTGGGCTCCACTAATGCCTTCAGAAATAAATCCCAAGGGGCTTGATAATATAACTAAGAAAAAATACCAAGCAATATGTGGAAAAGAATTCGCACTGTTCTGTCGGAAAAATGGATGCGGATACACTGACCAATACAAATCCTACACCGACGCTGATGTTCTTATTTTTAACAGTATGAAATACCAAATAGAAAGTTCAATGGGACGAAAACCAAAAACAGATATAGAAATAATCGACGAGTGTGATGAATTCCTTGATAATTTTGCTAACGAACGAAAAATAAACTTGAACCGATTACACTCAACACTCTCGAACTTAATGCCAACAGACCAAGATAAACGAACAAAAGTCAAAGAACTAATTAAAGAAATAAATGACCTACTATTCAATCCTCCAAAAATAGAAATCCAAAAAATCAATTCCTCACCCCTCCTCAATCTAATAGAAACAATTCTCGAAAATCCCAACCTTGCCGAAGACGAAGAACTCAGCTATTACAACACCGTCGTAGAAATTGCACGAATATTTGAAAACCTCCTAGATGAAACATACATTTCCATAGCAAAAATAGAAAAAGAAACAAGACAAAAAGGACTCTTTGGAAATAATTTCTCCGACGAAGACACAGTAATAATAAATTTAGTTTCAATCAACCTAGCACAAAAACTTCACGAACTAATCGAACAAAACAATGTTCTAGTAATGATGTCAGGAACTCTCCATTCCGAACAAGTTTTAAAAGACATCTTTGGCCTAGAAGACTTCAAAGTTATCGAAGCTGAAATTGAAAGTCCTGGAATTATAAAAAAACAGCGAACAGGTTTAGAAAAAAATTGTAACTTCGCCAGTTTCTCAAACGGAAACATTACACGAAAAATGTATCTTAAAATTTTAGACATGTGTATGGCAAACGCCGAGCAACCGACGCTAGTCCATGTAAACGCCTTCAAAGACCTACCAACCGAAGAGGAAAATGCCGAATTCAAATTTGAAAATTTAATCACTCAAGAAAAATTAAAAGAACTTCAATCTCGAGGAAATACTTCTGTAAACGAATTCACGTCAGGTGAAGAAGATATTTTATTCACGACAAAATGTTCAAGAGGAGTCGACTTCGCAGGCGACAAATGCAACTCAATCGTCGTCACAAGATTTCCTTACCCAAACATTCAGGGTCTCTTCTGGAAAATCCTCAGACAAGAACAACCAGAAAAATTCAAAGAGTTCTACATGGACAAAGCCCGAAGAGACTTGTTTCAAAAAGTCGCCAGAGGGGTTCGATTTAAAGGGGATAAGGTAAGTTTGTGGAGTCCGGATGTTAGAGTGATTAATGCTAGGTTGGAATAATCATTTTTTTAAATACCAACCAAGTCCAACTTTTGCCATTTTAATTTTTCTCCTACTCGGAGATTTCTCAAACCAATCCTTCGAATAAAATGGATGACGATTTATCAAAAAATCATGTACTCCTTCCGCACTAGAATCTTTTAGACATTTCAACGCGTGCATAAAAGCATTATGATACACCTTCGCAATCAACCCATCATTATGTTTCCCAGGAACTGTTTGAATCTCAGGCATCTTATCCTTGGGCAAAACCAAACTCGCATAATCACTTGCCCTCCACATATGCCCTTCCTGCCCCAACACCAACATACTATTAAAATCTAAAAGATTAGGATTACCTTCAACAGGCTTAATCATTGGAAATGTAAAATTCCCCATCGTATCCAACGATTGCTCATCCCAATAAACCCTTCCTTCAGGAATTCCTCTTTCCAACAAAAAATCTCTAGTATACTCTGCCTCAGAACGAGTCTCCCCCGTAACAATCGAAAACCCTCCATGTCCTCCAGTAACATAAATACACCCAATCTTCCCAGAATTATAAATATTCACAGCCTCCCTACTCACAGGGAAAACCGCTCCATTTCCATTCATAGGTTCTCCAGTAGGCAACAATAATACATCATACGTCTTTTCCATATTGTTACCACTTAACAGTTATTTATAAATTTAATGGTAAGGATTTTCTAATCCAAATATATAAATTACTAAACGCCCATACCCCGAATCGAACGGGGATGCCCCGAAAGGCCCGGTTTTCTAGACCGGTGCAATACCATTATGCGATATGGGCTTATTAGATTAATAGAGATTTGGTTTTTAAGGTTTTACGCCCAGACCCGGAGTCGAACCGGGGCACCCCGAAGGGTCAAGAGTTCCAGTCTTGTGCAATACCGTTATGCGATCTGAGCAATACACCACAACAGAAAGAACGGTTTAAAAAATTAACGAAGAAATCGAACCTCAGCACCCCTAAATTTTATTTAAGAAATTTTCGAGTTGATTTTTATCAACGATTGGAAGAATCAAGAGTTCCAGTCTTGCACAATACCATTATACGATATGGACTTGTAAACATAAAACACTTAAGAATTTAAAGCTAATACTTCTTTTAATAAAGAATTTATAAAATTCATATTTCCATCATTCAATATAACAACATCATATTTATCTTTATAATCTTCCAATTTTTCGTCATCTTCATAATTTAAAAAACCTATTCTAATTATATTTTCATAATCAAACCCTTCAGTCATTTGCAAATCTCCTAGACTATCTCCAAATAACAAAACATTTTTTTTATCTTTTAGTTCTTTCATTATAGGAAGACCTTTTAATGAAATCTCACCCTTATTAAAAACATGAATTATCGGCTCCCTAATACTGACAGCATTACCTTCTTCATTATAATTCATTGAATTTGAAATTATATGTATATTCTCATACAACCTATTTATTTTCTTAAAATACAATGGAATCGCTTCTCCAATACCACTTGATGAAAATATTACTAAGGGGATTTGTTTTTTATTTATCAAATCAAGAAATTCCAATACTCCCTCCCTAAATTCTAAATATCCTTTATCAACAACCTCTTGAATATCTTTTAAATTTAATCCAGATTTAATTAATAATTTTTTATGTGTCCTCCACCATTCTTCCATTGCTTTTTTCTTTTTTTCAAGCGGAATATCTGGATTAACTTCAATCGGATAATATTTCTCCTGCAATGCTTGTGCCCTTTCTCTATAATCTTGTGTTAAAGCATTTCCTTCATACAATTGAGTTATTATCGCTCTAACCTTCCTCCCATTTACAAACGCTTTTGTTAAAGTTCTATCAAAATCAGAAACAATATGAATTTTCTCACTACCTCCTGATTTAAAAATTTGCTTCTTTCTTTCAAATCCCTTAAGATTGGATATTATAATATTTTCTTTCATTTTAACCAAGTGTTACACTTTTTGGATATAGGCAACATACAACAACAGAAAAAACACTTTTTAAAATTACGGATTAATCGCCCAAGCCATTCCCCTTCCCCGCAAATAAATTTTTTAGGTTTAGGTGTCCATTTCCTATGGACGAAACCGTCAAAAAAAATTTATTTGCATTAAATACGATATTTCAAATTTCATTTTTCACGCAAGGTTTTTGTGCAACAAAAATCAAATGAAAAATGAATTTTAAATCATCGCTAACTAAGAGGGTACACAGCTAAGGGAGATATCTCCCTGAGCTAATCAACCATCTCAATCTTAATCTTAACAGTTCTAGGAATATTAATTCTCATAACGCTATGAAGAATTTTATCGTTAGCAGGCAAATCTATAATCCGTTTATGAATCCTCATCTCAAACCTATCAAAAGTCGCAGTCCCATCACCACAAGGAGATTTTCGAGTAGTCACCTTCAATCGCTTCGTCGGCAACGGAATCGGCCCACTTATTGGAATCCCTGCCCCGCTAGCAATAGTCCTTATCCGATCGATAACATCATTCAACTTACCGATCTCCACACTTTGCAATTTTATTCGTACCGTTGACATAAAACACAAACAAAAATTACACTTTTAAACCTTGCTGTCCTCCAAATCCCATGAATCCCAAATCATTTTTCATAGCTATCCTTTTCATCTCTTCCTGCATATTCTACTACCAAATAACTGAAGATACAAATCCAGAAACATCAAATTCAATTGTCACAAGAATAATCGATGGAGATACTATAGAATTAATCAATGGACAAAAAATTAGACTCAAAGGAATTAACACCCCTGAAAAATCAATGCCTTTCAGCCAAGAAGCTACCGAGTTTCTAGAACAATTAATTCTAAATCAATCAATCAAAATCGAAAGTCACGGAACGGACAAATACGGAAGAATCCTAGCATACATATTCTTAGAAGAAAAAAACATAAACAAAGAACTTTTAGGAGAAGGTCTTGCAACATTATATTATTATGAAAAAGACAAATACTACGACGAACTAAAAAATACCGAAGAGTTCGCAAGATTAAATCAAAAAGGTCTTTGGAAAAAATCTCCGAATTCAAACTGCCTCAAACTTATCGAATTAAAATATAAAGAACAGCCAACACGATGCTCCGACGACGAACTCTTAATTTTAGAAAACTTTTGCGACGAAATATCCGTAACAATAAAAGACGACGCAACCCACATCTATAAAGAAACACTCCAGAAAGGAACCTTCACGAAAAAATTCTCCTGCATCTGGAACAACGATGGAGATTCACTCTACGTCTCCGATGAAAAAGGTTTATTAATCTTCCATCGTTATCCATAACATGCTAATCGATATTACTACAAACACCTTCATGCAATCAATCCAAACTCCCGCATTAACAATCTTCTCAGAAGTCTTAGCATTAATCTTCGACCCAATAAATTTAATTGCCCTCTCACTCATTGTTACAATATACCTCTACATCAAGTCATCTAAAAAACAAGGAATCATTTTTGGTTCAGCAATTCTCCTAACGGGCATCCTAATAAAATTATCTAAAGAAATTTTTCAAAGAGCTCGTCCATTAAATCAAATAATTCAAGAAACTAGTTTCTCATTTCCAAGCGGACACTCAACAATGGCTATTGTTTTCTTTGGATTAATTATTTATCTATTTTCAAAAAACAAATCAAAGAAAATAAAAATAACATCCTCGCTAATCGCAATTCTAATAATTATCTTAATAGGATTTACACGAGTTTACCTAAATGTCCACTGGCTAACAGATATTTTTGGAGGATTTATCCTCGGAGGGATAATTCTTATTCTAACTATTTCAACATTCAAGAATTTTGCTTAATAACATAAACCTCGTAGCCACGCCTTACAACAACACCAAAATTAACACCAACTTCCTGACCTTTCTTTGCCACCTTAACATCCTCGCCCTTAAACTCTATACTCTTCACGACAACTCTCTGAATCGGAGCATCTTTCGAAATCAAATAAACACTATCACCAACTTTTAATTTTCCAGCATTCATTTTAACCGACGCCGCCCCAGCCTTCGGCCAATACCTCCCGACATTCCCAACAAATTCTTTTTTCTCTTCCTGTTCCCCATTTTCACTAAAAGAAAAATCATCTGCCGTCGGCATTTTCAAATAAAACCCTGAACTAAACCCCCTATTGTAAACCTTCTTCAACCGAGCAATCCCCTCAATAATCTCAACCCGACTTAACTTTTTATCCAGCGCCTTCCGATATTCAGACACAACAGTATAAACATATTCCGGACTCCGATTCCTACCTTCAATCTTAAACGACTTAATTCCAGCCTTCTTCATATCCTCGATAAAAGGTAAAGTACACAAATCCTTCGCTGACATCACCCGATTATTTTCCAACCTTAATTTATTTCCAGAATCATCTTTAATTTCCCAAGCTCGTCGACAAAGCTGTGCACACTCTCCACGATTCGCCGAAAGCCCATGAATATATTGCGACATGAAACATCTTCCAGAAACTGCGACGCACATTGCCCCATGACAGAAACACTCAATACCGATTATCCTAGAGATTTTTTCAATCTGCTTCAAATTCAGTTCCCTAGCAAGAACTATCTTCTTAGCACCAAGATTTTTATAAAACTTCGCGGAAGAAATATTCGAAACCGACGCCTGAGTCGAGACATGAAATGAGATACCATACCGTCGACAAAGTTCAATCACAGACATATCCCAACAAATAATCGCATCAACCTTTCCCTTAACAGCCTTCACAACCTTCTCAAGTTTATCCAACTCCCCATCATAAACCACCGTATTCAAAGTCAAATACATCTTAGGTTTCCGAGGAGAACAATCACAAATCCGTCGAACCTTTCCCAAATCTCTAACATTAAAATTCTTCGCACTAGCCCTCATATTAAATCCCTTAATCCCAAAATAAACAGCATCAGCTCCAGCTTCAACAGCAGAATACAAATTCTTAAAATCTCCAACGGGTGCCAGTAGCTCATAGTCCGATTTCATGTTTCTAAAAGCAAAAATTATATTATAAGCTTAACTACATTTATCTCAAACAAAATAAATATGTCGCAATTTTAAAGTTACAAAAGTTTATAAATATCAAAGATATAAAATATTATGGAAAACTCAATTAAACAAATTGAAAAAAACGTCTCTGCTAGCTTCGGATATGTTAAAAAAGATATGTTAATGCTTAATGATGCATTTTCGGATATCCACGAAAAAATACAACATCTAAGCATAAACCACACAACACTTCTAGAAGAAATTGGAAGACTCCGATCAGAAATTGCAAAAACCTCAGAGAACAAGACAAAAAAGAAAACAAAGAAAAAATAGTTAATCTTTTAAATCAATTCTTCAATTAAAACATAAGCCTCAATAGTATAGTGGTTAGTACACGGCCCTGTCGCGGCCGAGATCCGGGTTCAATCCCCGGTTGGGGCGTATTGTTTCTTTAAAGTGGTAACAAATAGAAAGATTTATAAAGTTAATTTTTACTAAATATTTATGGAAGAACATCAAAATAAAACAAGAACTGAGATAGGAAAGATATTTAATTATGATCCTAGCTCGCTAGAAGAAGAACTTTCATGTACCTTAGGCCCAATTTTAGGATTAGTTGGGTTGGGCAGGTTTGCACCAAATGTTTCTGAAAAATTGAGTAAAGAAGAAATTCGAAAAAGAATCGGCCAACAGGGATTAGCTACATCTGTGGATGAAGTAATTGATGCTGGGAAGTATTCTATTTTTGAAGGAAAAGTCCGCAAAGTAATAGAAAATGATGATGGCTCTTATTTATGTGCTTCATATTTCTTTGATTAAATTGTATCACTTTTGATCAACTCTCGATTGGAGCTTCCAAGCATTTTTAAGGTTTGCTCTTGTAACTTTGAAAAAATTATATATAAAAGGATAGGTTGCAATTTAAAATATAAACTCTCCAACTAATACCGGCTGGATGAGTTCTATCTAAATAAACATTAAATAAGGGGACTTAACTAAAAGGTCGCTTCCCGGTTGGGGCGTATATCTACATTTTAACAAAAAACAATAACTTTATAAATATGTAGATATACTATTTTCTATGGTAGAATTAAAAAAATTAAAGAAGGGTAATAAAGAAT
>JAGLIS010000009.1 GCA_023142835.1 Candidatus Pacearchaeota archaeon
AAAAAGCTAAGAAAAAGAAAAAAAAAGGCAAGAAGAAAAAAGCAGCTAAGAAAAGACCAGCTAAAAAAAAGCCTGCTAAGAAAAAAGTCGTAAAAAAGAAAGCAATTAAGAAAAAAGCTCCTGTAAAAAGAAAGCAAAAAAAAGGCACATATAAAATTCAAAATATTGTTGCTACAACTTCGCTTTGCGAGGATGTTTCGTTAACAAAACTTGCGAGAACGCAGCCGAATACTGAGTATAATCCAGATACCTTTCCAGGACTTGTTTTGAGAGTTAAAAAACCGAAGTCTGCGGTTTTGGTTTTCAGTTCTGGTAATCTTGTTTGTACGGGGACGAAATCAATTGCACAGGTTAAGGATGTTGTTCAGCAAGTTATTAAGCAATTAAGAAAAGTTAATGTGTATGTTAAGATTAAACCGAAAATTACGGTGCAAAATATTGTTGCTTCTGGTGCTATCAATTTGAATTTGAATTTGAATACGTTAGCTTTGGAGTTAGAAAATACTGAATATGAACCTGAGCAATTTCCGGGGATGGTTTACAAGTTGGAAGATCCGACTGCGACATTTTTGCTTTTCTCGAATGGGAAACTTGTCTGTACCGGTACGAAGAATAAGGCTCAGTTGGATGAGTCAATTATTCAGTTGAATAAGAATGTGCGAGCGGCCTTAAAGCGAATCAAGGAAATACAGAATAAGAAAACTGATGAAGATGATTTTTAGTATATTCTGAATACCCATAGTCTTTATAAGTCTGTATCATTATTTTTTTTGTATGAGGGAAGAAGTTTTAATTTTAGCGGATCCTCAAGGGGATGTGTGGGATTTTGCGAAAAGTATTTATGAGAAGTTGAATTCTAATCCTGAGAGGTTAGTTAAATATCATCTTAGAAAAGTTAATATAAAGAAGTTTAATGATGGGGAAATTTTTTCCAGTATCGAGAAAAATGTTCGTAAGAAGGTTTGTTTTTTTGTGCATGATTCGTCTATGAGTCCTCAGGATTGGGCGATATCTCTTGTTGAAATTAATGATGCTTTAGTTAGAAGTTCGGCTAAGGAAATTCATAATGTTCTTCCTTATATGAAATATTCGCGGCAGGATAGAATGACTGATCCTCGGACTCCAATTACGTCGTGTGTGTTGGCTGGAATGATTAGGGATGTGGTTAATGGAGTTATAACTACTGACTTGCATAATCCTGCGATTACTGGATCTTATAGTATTCCTTTTGATAATTTGCGGGCGTATCCGACGATTATAGATTATCTTCAGGATAAATATCCTGATTTTTTGGAAAACTTGGTTATTGTTGCACCTGATGTTGGAAGTGCGGAGATGGCGAAATCTTACGCTAAGAGGTTTGGGGCTGATGTTGCGATTGCTTACAAGTCTCGAGAAAGGGCTGGTGTGGTTGGGAAAATGACGCTTATCGGGGATGTTGCGGGGAAGAATGTGATTGTTGTTGATGATATGATTGATACTGCAGGAACACTTTGTAAGGCAGCGGAAACATTGAAGGAGGCAGGAGCATTAAAGATTTGGGCTTGTGCTACACACGGGCTTTTTAGTAGTAACGCTATAGAAAGATTAAACGCTTCGTGTTTTGAAAAAGTTATTGTTACAGATTCTATTCCTCAGAAGAGTTCGGGAAATATTGAAGTTGTATCTTTGATGGATTTATTTGCTGAAACGATTAATCGGATTTCTCATGGGCGTTCTGTTAGTGAGTTGTTTAGGTGATTTTTGTTTAACCTTGGGCTTAAACAACCCGAAGGGCTCGAGTGGAACGAATTAAAATTTAAACTCGATTATTTTTAATGTGCAAATAAAATGTTTATAAATGTAAAATATCTGATTAATATATGATTCTAAATATATTTAGAAGAATTGAAATTCCTGATGTAATCCCAAAACAACTTGATATTAAGATTAAAGAATTTTCTAAATCTAGAGATAAGGAAGAATTTCTCCATAAATCTTTTCTTTACATTGTTAGTAATTGGGGAGGGAGCAGGATTAATACTATCCTTAAATTTTTTAGAGGGTATCAAACAAATCTCAATAAAATAATTAAAATGAAAGGTTATATGCCTTGTGTTACTATGAATTATTTATTGAGGGTAATGGTCGTTAAAAGTGGATTTTTTGAGGATAAAGATATTAAAATAAAATTGACTAATTCTTGGTTTATTGTTCCGCATCAGTATTTAGAAATTAAAATTTCAAATAAAAAAATATTTCTCTTGATCCATATAATTATCAATTTGGAATAGATTATGGAAAAGTTGGTTCTGGTTTTGATTCTACAAACTTTAATCCTGTGAGATAATTCTTTAAGAGGAATAAAATAGAGGATAACTTGGAAGTAGTAAAATAATAAAAAGATTTAAATACCTCTTTTTGAAATATTTTATGGAGACTAATATGGAGCAAGATAAAAATAAATCGTTAGAGAAAATTTTGGAAATGGCTAGGGTAAAGGCTGAAGAACCAGTTGAGAAAATATGTAAGGGAGAATTAGGAGTTATAGGGCATTCTCAAGGAAATAAAAATAAGTATCTCTTATTAAATGAAGCTATAGAATCTGCCAAAGGAGGATATAAGGAAATGATGAACTCTGCCTTAGAAGATTTAAAGGATTGTTATACTCTATATATCAAGAAATTTGAATACATAGAGAAAGAAGTAAAGGAATTATACAAGGAAAATTCTAATGAATGTTTACAACAAAAAAAATATTCTCTAGAAAGTTTTGGAAAACCGTATAATGTTGTTAATAATTCTCAGATGAAATTTGAGATTGAGAAAAAATTAAGAAATCTTAAAGATTATATGCCTAACTGTTCTAAGAAAACTTATGAACTGGGAGAATGTATTGCAGATATATTGCCGAAAAAGATAAATTCTGTGAATTTTTATATTAGTTCTATGGAGGCAGTAAAGAAATGTCTTAAAGGGAGAGAAAGTTCTGTTCTTTCAATCAAGATGTATTCAGAGTTAGAAGATCAAATTCTAAAAATTACTAAAGCAGTTTGTCCATCAGATCTTGCAGATGATGTGGAACTTTATTATAAAGATGTTAAAAATAATGGTAATTATTCTGATTTTTTTAATTTATATTCCAATTTATTTAATAAATCATAATTAAATCATAATTTATTCTTTTGAGATTAACATCAAGTTATCTAAAATAGTTATTAGTTTTAGAGGATAAAATTGATTAAAAATTTATAATATAATTTATATTTGATTAAAAATGGAAAATGAAGTAGATCCAACATGGAAGATAGAGAATTCTTTACGTTTAGCTTCATTGTCAGTTGGGGCTTATCATGGCTATTGTAACGCTCAAGGAATTCTTCCTGAAGGAGAAAATTTAAAGTTTGCACTAACATATGGTCCTGCAATTGTTCGAGGAGTATTTGATGGAATGATGGAATTATCAATGAGAAAAGATAGCACTCTTGAAAAAATTGCAAAAGAAAGAACCGGCACAATGGTTTTTGGAGCTTCAGCAGGAGTTGTTTTTGGCGGAATAATAGGGGGAGTCCATACTTTGGTGGGATATATGGTGGGATATATGGTTGGATATACGACTGGATGTATAGCTGGATATATGATAAAGTAAATCTTTCGTTCTATAATTTTGGAGGGAAGGATAAATTTTCAATTCAAATGTAGATATATTGATTTTTCTCAAGCAATAATTAAGAATATAAAGTCTGTTAGATAAATATTATAATGGTAAATTTTAGAGAGTATGTTACTAGTTCGGGTTTGCGTGTGTTTGGGGGTAAGAATGCGGAGAATAATGATGCGTTGGTTTTCACAGCAGATGCGAAGGATATTTTACTTCACACATCGGAGCCGGGAAGTCCTTTTGTAAATGTTGGAGAAAATCCTTCAAAGCAAGATATTAAGGAGGCGGGTGTTTTTTGTGCGAAGTATTCTCAAGATTGGAGAGAAACAAAAAATGATGTTATTGTTAATATTTTTAAGAGGAGTGATATGAATAAGTCAGTGATGATGAAGGCTGGAAGTTGGGGAGTTAAGAAGAGGGAGAAGATTAAAGTTAAGGCGGTGGATATTTTTAAATCGACGGAACCTAAGGTTTCCTAGCCTAGAAAACCAAGGTTTTCTCTGGCTTCACTTTCCTTTGAGTTAGTCGACTTCGTCGTATTCTGAAAGTAGCCTCCTTATTTAGCGATGATTTAAAATTTATTTTTCATTTGATTTTTGTTGTACAAAAATTTTGCATGAAAAATGAAATTTGAAATATCGTATTTAATTCTGACGGAACTAACAGTTCCCTACAGGTAGCCTCCCTTGAGTTAGTCGACTTCGTCGTATTTAATGCAAATAAATTTTTTTAAACGGTTCCGTCCAACTTCGTCGGACAACCTGAACCTAAAAATTTTATTTGCAGGGAAAGGGGAAAAGGTTTGGGCAACTAAAAAGATTTATAATCTACTATCGCCTTTTGTTTAAATGAAACAGATTAAGAAATTGCAAATTGGGAAGAACGGGCTTAGTGAGGCTTTTATCGAGCAGGTACGAATACTTTTTGAGAAAGAAAAAGTTGTTAAGGTTTCTATTTTGAAGTCGGCGTGTCGGGATAAAAAAGATGCTGATAAGATTGCTCAGGATTTGGTAAGTGCTTTAGGGGAAAAGTTTGATTATAAGTTGGTGGGTTATGTGATTACAGTGATTAAGTTTCGGAACGCTCAACGGTAGATTTATAAATGTAAAATTCTCGGTTAAATTAGGTTAACGAGCTTCGGCTTGTCTATCTCTGAAAAGAGAGCCAATATAGAACTACGAAAATGGTTAATACAATTTATGCGAAAGATCCTGTGAAGTTTGTTCCGGCTTTGGCTGAGGCTTTGAAGGGTATGGAAGAGTTTGAGGTTCCTGAATGGGCTACTTTTACTAAGTCAGGGGTTTCTCGTGAGAGGCCTCCAACGAGTGATGATTTTTGGTATACTCGGGCTGCTTCGATTTTGAGACAATTGTATATTAAAGGTGTCGTCGGGGTTGGTAGGTTGAGATCACGTTATGGGTCTAAACAAGACAGGGGTGGAAAGGGAAGTAAGTTTAAGAAATCTGGTGGGAAAATTATTCGTGTTATTTTACAACAGGCGGAATTAGCTGGTTTGGTTGAGAAGGTTTTGAGAGTTCAGCATGGTCGAAGATTGACTGCTAAGGGTCGGGAATTATTGGATTCTATTGAGGTTGAGACTAAAGATGGATTGAACTTTGAAACTGTTAAAACTAATCCCGTGGAATTTGTTCAAGAGGACGTACTTGAATCTCAAGAGGGCGAAGGTAAGGAAGTTGTGGAGGGTGTGAGTGATGGTGAGTAGAAAGGCTAAGGCACAGAGTAGTAAGAAAAGGCATCTTGATAAGGCTAAGAAGCAGACGAAGTGGGCTCCGTTTTGGACAGTTTTGAAAAAGTTTGGGAAGGGTAAAAAGATTCATCCTTCGAATATTACTCATGTTAAGAGAAGTTGGAATAGGAAGAAGTTAAAAATTAAACCGAGAACTATGAAGAAAAAGAATTTAGGATAATGGCTAAAGAAACTAAAACTAATGTGGAAGAGAAAGTTAATGAACCTAAGAAGCTTGAAGAGTTTAAAAACAGCGAGGAGAATAAGAAAATTGTTGCTGAAGATAATGGGGGGGTTGAGAAGGTCCTCAACGGAGATGATTCCTCGAAGGATGACTCTGGTGAGCTCAAAGAGGTAAAAAAGGAATCGAAATCTGCGGTTGAGAAAAGTAAGGTTTCTAAGGTTGAGAAGAAAGATGAGATGAAGGTTGAGCTTGAGAGGGAATACGTTGTTCCGTTAAGGAAAGGTTCGTTGAAGGTTCCGCAATATCGGAGAGCGAAGAAAGCTGTTAAGACTTTGAAGGAATTTTTGGCTAAGCATATGAAGATCGAGGATAGAGATTTGAGAAAGGTTAAGGTTGATATTTATTTGAATAATGAGTTATGGTTTAAAGGGATTAAAAAACCGGTTAGTAAGATTAAGGTTAAGGCTGTAAAGAAGGGTGGTATTGTTTATGCGGAGTTAGCTGAAGTTCCTGAGGCTGTTAAGTTTGCGAAAGCATGGAATGAGAAGAGGGATACTGTTGCTGATAAGGAAAAAGTTAAGGCTCCTAAGGTTGCTCCTGCAGAAAAGAAAACTGAGGAAGAGAAAGTTGAAGAGAAAGAGGACGTGAAGGCTGGAGCTGAAATGGATGCTAAGGTTGAAAAGGCAAAGGTTAAGACTCAAAAACATACTGCTCAAGGTTCTCATTTAAAAAAGACGATGCCAGTTCGGAAGAGTTTGAAGAAGTAGGTTTTTAAAAATTTAAAAAGCCTTCTTGAATTCTTTAGTCATGGAAGATATGAAAACATTGTTGAATTTTAGTTTGATTAATATTGATAAGCCGTCTGGTCCGACTTCGTATTCTGTTTCGGAATTTGTTAAGAGAAGACTAGGGTTAAAGAAGACTTCGCACATGGGGACGCTTGATCCGAAGGTGACAGGGGTGTTGCCGATTACTCTCGGAAGGGCTTGTAAGTTGGCGGGGTATTTTATTAAGCATGATAAGAGTTATGTTGGGATTTTGCATACTCATGAAGGGAAAGATATTGGGGAATTGCAGGAATTGATTGATAAGAATTTTGTTGGGAAGATTTTGCAGACTCCTCCGCATAGGTCTGCAGTAAAAAGGGAAGAGCGAGAGAGGGAGGTTTATAGTTGGAAGTTGTTGGAGGTGTCGGATGATGGTCGGGATTTTTTGTTTGAATGTAAGGTTGAGGGAGGAACTTATATTAGAAAGTTGTGTTCTGATTTGGGTGAGATGATTGGTGGGGCGCATATGGGAGATTTGCGTAGAACTGTTGCGGGAATTTTTTGTGAGGATAAGATTTATGATTTAGATGAATTTATGGATGCGGTTGATGAATGGGAAAATGGTAATAGTCAGAAATTGATGGGGATGGTTATTTGTGCTGAAGATGCGATTAAGAAAGTTTTGCCAGTCGTTCAGGTTGAAAAGCGAGCGATTAAGTCATTGTTTACGGGGAAACCTTTATTCTTGGGAGATGTTATTAAAGCTCCGAGTTTTGAGGAAGGGGTGAATTTTGTGGCTTTCTGTGGAGAGCAGTTTATTGGAGTCTATAAGAGAAGTAATAAGGTTCCGAGTAAGCTTCAGACGACGAAGGAAATTTTCGGGCGGAGCGAGTTTGTTTATAACTGATATATGCTTTGAAAGATAGATTTATTTTTAAGTAGAGTTTTTCTTGTTTTTGTATGGATGAGGGTAAAGATGGGCGAATGAGTGAATCGATTAATCAGGATGATTTTTTGATAGATGCGAAAGATTTTTTTGAGGTTAATCGGAAGCAGATTGGTAAGGTTGCTAAGGCTGGGGAGAAAATTGTGCATATTGAATTTGATGATTTTTCGTCTCATTCACCTACGTTGGCAGAACAATTAATTGAGAGGCCAGAGGAAACGGTTCAGTTATTAGAGATTGCTTTGGAGGAACTTGAGTGGGCACCTAATGATGCTCGAGCTCGGTTTATGAGTATTTCTCCATCACAGGAAATTTTTATTAGGAATATTCGGGCGAAGCATTTGGGGAAGATGATTAGTATTGATGGGATTGTTCGGCAGGCTTCGGAGGTTCGACCACAGGTTACGAATGCGAAGTTTGAGTGTCCGAGTTGTGGGACGATTATTTCTGTTTTGCAGATTGATAAGAAGTTTAAGGAACCAAGTCGGTGTTCGTGTGGTCGTAGGGGAGGATTTAAGGAAATTAATAAGGATATGGTTGATGCACAGGTTTTGACTATTGAGGAGGCGTCGGATAATTTGAGTGGAGGGGAACAGCCAAAGAGGATGGTGATTTTTTTGAAAGAGGATTTGGTCGATCCTAGGATGGAGACTCGGACAACTCCTGGGAGCCGTGTTAGAATTATTGGGGTTTTAAAGGAGATTGCGATTTCTTCTTCTTCGGGGGCGATGCTTACTCGGTTTGATTTAGCGATTGAGGCGAATAATATTATTCCTTTGGAAGAAAGTTTTGAGGATATTGATATTAGCGAGGAGGATGAACGGGCAATTAGGGAGATATCGATGGATCCTGATTTGATAAAT
The DNA here is from genome assembly GCA_023142835.1 of Candidatus Pacearchaeota archaeon. Lineage (GTDB taxonomy): Archaea > Nanobdellota > Nanobdellia > Pacearchaeales > GW2011-AR1 > JAGVXH01. Next base: position 8,148 of record JAGLIS010000009.1, read on the forward strand.
AAGATGGCGGAGAGTATTGCACCTTCTATTTGGGGGCATAGTGAGGTTAAGAAAGCGCTTGCGTTACAATTGTTTGGAGGGGTTAAGAAACAGAGGAGTGATGAGACGGCTATGAGGGGGGATGTTCATGTTTTATTGGTTGGTGATCCTGGTGTTGCAAAATCGGTTATGTTAAGTTTTATTTCGAGTGTTGCTCCTAAGGCTCGGTATGTTTCTGGGAAGTCAGCGACGGGTGTTGGACTTACGGCTGCTGTTGTTAAGGATGAGTTCTTGAAGGGTTGGAGTTTGGAAGCGGGAGCGATGGTTCTTGCTAATAAGGGTTTAGTTTGTATTGACGAGTTTGATAAGATGAATGAGGAGGATAGGTCGACGATGCATGAGGCGATGGAGCAACAATCAGTAACGATTTCAAAGGCTACGGTTCAGGCAACGCTTAGAGCTCAGACTTCTGTTCTTGCTGCAGCCAACCCAAAGTTTGGACGATTTGATTCGACACAGTCTATTCCTAAGCAAGTAAATTTGCCGCCGAGTCTTCTTTCTCGTTTTGATGCGATTTTTATTATGAGGGATATTCCGAGTAAGGATAGGGATGAGGCTATTGCTACGCATGTTTTGCAGGAACATAAGCAGGAGATAAAACCTGGGATGATTGGTAAGGAACTTTTGAAGAAGTATATTTCTTATACTAAGCAAAAGTACAATCCTGTTTTGACTGATGAGGCAATTAATGAGATAAAGAAATTTTATGTTGGGTTGCGTAATCAGCCACAGATAGGTGATTCTCCGAATAAGCCGATTCCGATTGGGGCGAGGCAGTTGGAGGCTTTGGTTCGTTTGGCGGAGGCGCACGCTAGGATGAAATTGAATAAGAAAGTTGGTGTTGAGGATGCGCGGATTGCGATTGAGTTGGTTAAGGGTTATCTTATGCAGGTTGGTTATGATGAGGAAACGAAGACGATTGATATTGATAGGATTAGTGGGAATCCTGCGTCAGCGAGGAATAAGATTTCGGTTGTTCGTGGAGCGATTGAGGAACTGGAGAACAGGTTGGGGAAGTTGATTCCGTTGGAGGAGGTCGAGAAGGCATTAAAGGGAAAGATTGAGGCTGTGGATGTTGATGAAGCTATCGGGAAGTTGTTGAGGGCAGGGGATTTGTTTCGGCCGAAGCGAGGATACATACAGAGGATGTAAGACCAAGTTTAACAAGTTAAACTTGGATAGTCATTTTAATATTTAAAGATATGTGTACTGAAGATAAAAAGATTAGCAATATATTCCTTTTGAAATTGAAGTAGAATTTTGCTCTTTAGCTAACTTAATTTGAAAAACTGCCTTTGCTATACTCGGTGTATCTAAATAATATTCATTACAACAGTCACAAAATTTAGGATTTTCAGTTTCAACTATGGCCAATTCCGGATTGCCAATTTGTGCACAAAATTTTTTTGAACCTTTCTTATCTATTAATTCCTTAGAACACGTAGAACATTTTACCATATTTAATAATATGTTTAGATATATATAAACCTTACTAAAAACCACTTACTTCTCCAATCTTACTAACTACGGGAGAATAATCTTTAGCGCCGACCTCCTTTATTAATTTTTTCTCGTCCTTGTGATTCGCAATATCCATGTTCCCAACAACTATTGTCTGGTCAAAAGTGTCTATTTTTATTGACATCTTAATTGGGACTTCTAGTTTATCGGAATAAAATAAGATTAGGTATCCAAATTCGTCACTACCAAAAGTGGAAGATTGATTCCACATTACCTTACAGGTATTTTCTAAATCTAAAATGGTTTTTTCGCATTCCAAAAAAAATTCTAGAATATCTTTTTCTGTTTCACAAATACTAATTATCCTGCTAGTCTGGTTTGTAACCTTTTGGTTCCATATAAAATTACAGTGCGGCAAAACCTTCTTTTCTATTTCTACTAATGATACTGAGGTCATGTATTTCACAATATTAAATGCTTTATAAGGATTGTTGGCATAAGATTACATGTTCCTAAGTAATTCTACAGCTCAACCCCAATAATCCCTATAAAGTCAAAGCCTTTTTCTGAAATAAGATACATAGTTTTTTGGAGGTAGTAGATTCTAGATTATGTATTGAAGAAGTCTGCAAGGTTTCGGAACTGTTAAATCCCGAAGAGTTAAGAACTTGCCGTAAGACATATAAAGTTACAGCTATCTCAATTTTTATGCTCAACACTAAATACATTTTAAAGCCAAGAAAAAAGGAGGAGGGACTAATAATTTCGGTTATGTCAAGGCATACATTAAAGGATGGAAAAACTCCAGATCGTAGAATAATTAAATTTGTTAACTATGATTTGTGGCTTCCAATTTTTGCGCCTCCTCTAAAATTAGTGGGAGATTATTATGGAGGATTACCTTGGGAAGAATTTGAACAGAGATACTTAAATTATCTTAGCCAACCAGATGTTAAAGTTGAAGTTCAAAAACTTGCAGAAGAAAGTTTGCGTCGTATAACTACTCTTTCATGTATTGAAAAAGATCCAGAAAAGTGTCATCGAAGACTTCTTGCAGAGAGGTGTAAAGAATATCAACCAGGTTTAGTTTTGAGCATTAGGTAGTGAGTTCTTAATTGTAGCTCATATGTATAAACTATATCTCAACTCAACCCCAATAATCCTTATAAAGTCAAAGCCTTTTTCTGAGTTATGGAAGCGGATACGCCTATCGGGCAGGAAATGAGGAAAAGGAATATTGCGTATAAGATGCGGATTGGAGATGTTCTTAAGGGTCGGCCGATGATGAGTGAAGGGAAGTTTCTGTTTTTGGAGATTGGAGATAAGAAGGTTGTGCGGATTAATGTTCTTGCGAATTGTGTTGATAAGTATATTCAGGAGGGAGAAAAGCAGTTTGCTTCTTTGACTGTTGATGATGCTTCAGGACAGATAAAGTTGAAGGCGTTTGGCGAGGATATTGGGCCGTTGAAGGATGTTTTGCAGGGGGATACTTTGCAGATTATTGGGAATGTTCGGGAGTGGAATGGTGAGTTATATATGATTCCTGAGGTTATTAAGAAAGTTGACCCTAGGTGGTTGCTTGTTCGGAAGTTGGAGATTCAGAATGCTCGGAAGGATATACCTGTTGAGGAGAAGGGGGATTCGGGTTTGAAGAATTCTATTATGGAAAAGATTAAGGGTGCTGAGGCTGACGGGGGGATTGATATTGATACGATTATTATGGATGTCGAGGCGAGTCCTGATTTGATTAATGGTGAGATTAAGAAGTTGTTGGAAGAGGGGTTGGTTTATGAGCCGAGGCCTGGAAGGTTGCGGTATTTGGGCTAGCGTGAAACCTAGGTTTCCTCGCTGTACCTTCCTCTAGATTGCGATGATTTAAAATTCATTTTTCATTTGATTTTTGTTGCACAAAAACTTTGCGTGAAAAATGAATTTTAAATATCTTATATAATGCAAATAAATTTTTTTAAACGGTTCTGTCCAACTTCATCGGACAACCTGAACCTAAAATTTTTATTTGCGGGCTTGGGCAATGTTAAAACTGTAGGATGAATTAAAACTATGAAAGAATATTGTAGTTGTTGAAAAATAGTTATTAACTTTCAAGTGATAAAAGAAACGAAAGATTTATATAGTAGTAGGTGTTTAGTGTATCATGAGTATAGGAAAATTAGCAATTGGAATTACGGCATTTAATGCTACTCTTTTAACATTCAATAACTTTAAGGGTGTATTTGATAAATTTTATAATGCAGTTAATAACCTTGATAATGCAGTTGGAGAATCTAACAAATTGAAAGCTGGTTTGCCCAGAGTATTAGGATTTACAGGCGAACCTGATGTTTATGAAACTATTTGTGGGAAAAATCCAAAAGAAAATCCATTGGAAAATTTGTACCCATTAAAAGTAGCACATAATAAGATTGATTATGTGTGTTAGTTTTGTATAAGATAGAAATATTAATATTTCGTTCTTGTGTGAGTTTTTAAATTACTGCTCTTCTTTTGGTCTTGAAATATCTTGGTTTTCCGATAGCATCCAAAACTCTTTCGTAAGGTTCTATTGAAACAGCATTTTCTCCAAAATTCAGATTATTTAAGTCTCTTAGAACAATAAACAGGATTAAAATTGCAGAGGTAATCGCTCCTGTAAAAAGAATTGAAACGAGGGATGTATCTTTTGTGTAAAATAATGAAGCCAATAGGATACCTCCTAAAAAGAAGGTGATTAACCATTCTCCTAAGGAAAGTTTATCTTTTCCAAACATGACAAGATTTTCTCGGGCAGTTGAATGTTGATTGTAAACTGCGAGTGTGTTCGAATAGGTTCTAGTTTTATTTTATGCAATCAAAAGCTTTATATAGGAATTGTATTATTAATAATACATATGTATAAAAAGATTAGGTTTACAGAAAATACCTTACAAGTATTATCCCTATTTACGAATGATTTTAATAGAGATTATTATATTCGGGAAGTTGAAAAATTACTAAAAATTAGTCCAAGAACAGCACAGCTTATTCTTGAGGATTTGGAAGACAAGGGAATTATGGAATCAAAAACTAAGGGCAAGATTAAGATATTCAAGTTGAATCTAAGCGAATTTACTAAGAGGTATCTTGTTTTTGTAGAGCAATATAAGGCAATTGCATTTTTAGAAAAGAGGTTTTTGATTAAAGAAATAATAGAAAAGATAACTCCGCATATTAAGGGAATAGGTATTATATTTGGAAGTTATGTTAAAGGATTGGAAAGGGGAGATTCTGATTTGGATATTTTTGTTGTAGGAAGCTATAATAATGAGGGGATAAAAAAAGTTTCAAAAAATTTAGGTGTAGAAATAAGTATTAAATGTTATCCTCTAAAAACATTTGAGAAAAATCTGACTAAAGATATTCTTCTGAAAGAAGTTTTAAAAAATCATGTAGTTTTTCTAAATGTAGAACAATTTATACATAGGGTTTTCAAAAATGGATAGGATAAAATGGTGTGCTGGGAAAAAGGAAGGGTTAAGTTTAGTTGAGCCAAATTCAGATTTAGCAAATGCTTATATCAGGAAAGCCGAAGAAGCTCTTGAATCAATGCAAATAAACATAATTAAAGATTGGAAAATTTCTACTGCATATTATACAATTTATTTTTCTTTATATGCTGTCCTAATGAAATTGGGTGTAAAATGTGAGATTCATTCTTGTACTATTGAATTTACGAAGAGATTCCTCAAGGAATATTTTGAAGAAATAGAGTTGGATTTTACTGAGGATTCATTAAAGGCAAGGATTGATTCTCAGTATTATGTTGATAGAACTGTTCCGGATGAGCAATATAATAATATGATTCAAAAATCTCCTGAATTTTTGGTTAAGTGCAAATCAGTTCTTATCAAATTGAATGAAAAGAAAGTGAATGAAATAAGAAGTAAATTTCAAGAAGAGGTAATTAAAAGAAGTAATTAAATTATTTTAGTAATTTAAATAAATTTCTTTTTGATGAGTTTTTCGTAAGCTGACTTTTGAATTTCATTTAAGGGATATACGAAGTTGGATTTTAGTGCAACGCTCGGCGAAGTCGAAAAATCCAAAGTCACGAGGATGACTTAAAGTTTATAAGAATTATTGATTTATTGATTATTATGGAACAAGTTTCAAAGCTTACTTGGAATAAAGTAAACAAACTTTCTGAACAAGAACTAGACAAGTTAGCAGATTTGATGGATGTTGGATTTTTGCAAGATGATTTGGATAGAGAGGAAAAAGTTCTTATTCTGACAACTGAATCAGAATCAAAAATCCTAAAGGCTTTGAAACAATTAAAGGCATCCGAGTGATTGAACTAACTTGGGATTATGAGAGTGAGCATAACGAAGTGGAGCGAAAGCGTAGCGTCCCCTTGAGTTTAAGCCCGAGCCGTCCTTACACATAAATATTAATCATATCCACCATCAACTTTCAGAATACTTCCAGTAATATAATTCGCATCATCAGAAGCTAAAAATAAAATAGCTTTTGCAATATCTTCAGGTTTGGCAAATCTTTTCAAATAAATTTTTTCTGTTTCTTCTTCAACAAAATCTTTTGACAAATCTTTATTCATTTCAGTATCAACCCAACCAGGGGCAACAGAATTAACCTGAATCTTTGGCGCAAGTTCTTTTGCTAGATTATAAGTTAAATTAATTATTCCTGCTTTTGAAGCATCATAATCTGCGGATTCAGGACTAAGAGTATTAATTCCATTTGTTGAAGAAATATTAATTATTTTTCCGTTGTCATTTTTTAACATTTGTTCAGAAGCATATTTACTACAAAGAAAGGTTCCTATTAAATTGACATCTATTGTTTGTTTCCATTGTTCAACAGTTTTTTCAAATAATGGAACATCGAAAACTATACCTGCGTTATTTACGAGAATGTCAATTTTACCAAATTTATCAATAGTCTTTTGAATCATTTCTTTGACTTCATTTTCTTTGGAAACATCACATTTAATTGCTATTGCTTCTGAACCAATTTTTTTAATTTCATCAACAACGGAAAATGCATTTTTTTCTGCATCTGGTTCTATATCCGAAATATGATAATCAACTACTATTTTTGCTCCTTCTTTGGCAAATAGTAATGCAGTAGATTTTCCAATACCTCTACTTGCACCAGTAATAATTGCGATTTTATTTTTTAGTTTCATATAAATATGATTAATTTATTGATATTTATAACTTTTCCTACATATCTAGGCTCGGGCTTGAATTTAATATAACATCAGAATTATGAGAAGTCGTGCGTAGCACGATTTGGGTGGAGAAGTCTGCAAGACTTCGTAACCTCATAATCCTTGTTATATTCTCCGTAGGGCTGAAATTTAGTGCAACGTTCCGAAGGAAAATTTCAGAGTATTATTTTTGCCCCGTTCTAATTAAACTCATTATTAAATTCAATTAAATTATCTAAAGAAATAAATTTCTTAGGATATCCATCTAATCCCATATCGTTTGTTGGTTCAGAAAAATAAATTGGCTTTTTTAATGCAAGAGCATAACCTAATTCTATTTTACAACTTGTCCCCATATAGCCCTTTGGTAAAATGAAATAGACTGCATCAGCTTCTTCAACTGCTCTGTAATGATCCCATGCCAATTTGTTTTTTTCTTCAATAGTTAAAGCGACATCTCTGTCTTCAGAACTATAATCTAAATTTGGAAATAATGGTTGGTAACCAAGATTTTCTAATTCTTTCATAGTTGCTTTAACTAAACTACGAAACTTCATGCTTGAACCAATAACGATTTTTTTACTCATAATTTAATTGAATTTACAGTTTATTAAATACTTTTCTATCTAAGGGGCAAAAATAATATTGCGTATAACATGCCGTACTGCGAACTTTTATTCGTAAAAGATACTATTTTTAGATATTTACAGAACTTTTTGATAAATATAATAAACCTTTTATTTACAACTTCTCAATATCTAAATCAATATCATCTCCGAGCATTGCGTCGGTTTGAATTTGGATTTTCTTTTTGATTTTCTTTTTCTCTCGGGCTTTTTTCATTTCTATTAAATCGTTGAGATTTACATCTTGAAGTGATTCTCTTTTTGAAAAATCGAATTCACCTTTTTCTATTTGTTCTATTGCTTCTTGTTTTTCTTCGAGGTTTATTTTATTTGGGCTGACTTGTCCCATTTTTTCTCGGACTGATTTGAAAATTTCTTGTTCTTCGTCTTTTGTTCTTACGAAATGGACTTGAGGTTTATGATTTTTTAAAAGTTTTATGCCTAGGAATGATTCTAGTTTTAGGAAGATTTCATTAAAGTTCTCGGGGATTCTCCCTTTTTCGATGGATTGTAAAATATTGGCTTCAATTTTTATTAAGTTTGCAAGTTGATTTATACTGAGTTTTTTTCTCCGTCTTGCGATATTTAATGTCCAATAATAGTTATCTAAGACTTCTTCGTGATATTGTTTTTTTGGTGGAACTCTGAGTTTTGCGAGATTTCCTTGAGTGACTATTTGGTCGTTGCTTATTTCAGTTGCGTCTCTCATTCCTGAAAGTCTCTCCATTCGTTCTCGCACGGAATATCGTTCGTCTGCTTTTTGCAACTGTTCTTCGGAAGGCTTTCTAATCAAAGGGATTCCTTCTGTTTCGGAGCATTCGTTACAGACCATGACCATTTCTGCTTTCAGAATTCCTTCGAATAATTTTACTTCATCGCTATCCCTTTTACATACTGTGCATCTCATAGGATTATTGAGATAAAGTTATTTTTAAAGAATATTGTGTTTGGAAGTATATGTTAATTGAGAAATTGTTCTATTGATGCGGTGTTTTGAAGGTCATATAGAATTTGATTGTTATTGATTATTAGTGCGGGGAATTGGGTTATGCCCTGTTCATTTATTAATAGGTCTAGAGAAGTTAGGTTTTGATCTGTAGCTATTGGTAAGAGCAGGATGTCTTTATTTTGATTTTTTACATCCATTATAATTTTTGACCAGACATTTTGGGTAGCTTTTTTTGTTATGTTCTCGGATTCGTATTTATAGAGGTAGACTATGAGATTATAGTTATTACATCGTTCTAGTGAGTTCTGGTTACTTGTCCATAGGAGAGTTCTTAGGAGGTCGTATTTTTTGTGGAGAGAAATCATATTTTCGGTTAGTTTTCCTGAGTCTTCGTATTCTTCTAATAGTTTTGCTTCTATGTATACTCTGTCTGCAAAATTTATGTTACTTTCTTTTATTGCATTACAATCGAAATCGAATTCTTCGGTTAGTCTTGATGCCGCCATTGCATCTGTGAGGCTTATTTCTGATTGTAAATATAGGTTAGCGATTTTGCTTGAATTAGTCGTTTCGATTAGCATTCCGAGGAATAGGCCGATTAGAAAAATTACTATTGTGATGACGAGAGCTTCCCAAAAGACATGTTTTTTACTTTTTAGCATTTTTATTTTTTGTTTGTCTTGTGGCAGAGCCACGCGTTAAATCCGGTCGCCCTTCGGTTACTGCGGATTTTAGCATTTTACCATGTGTTGTAGCCACGGAAGTATTTGTAGAATGATACAATTAGCAACGGTGGGTACATGAGCAAATAGAAAAAAGAGTATATAAAGATGTCGCGGAAAGGGTGGCCGGTGATTCGTCCTTTTTCTTTTGAGTAATATAATGCAGTTATTGTGTAAATTAATCCTAAGGTGAATAGGACCATCCCGAAGATAAATAATATGTTTGGGTTAAGATTTAAATCGTTCATTGAGACTAATGCGACTTGAGATGCTATCGAATATTTGGCTACGAGAAATTTCATTATGAGGTAATTTGTTAGACGGTAACTTAGGAAGAATAGGCCTGTGATTCCAATGAACCATGAGAATATGAATAAGGGCATTATGAAAAGTCCGAGCATTCCACATTGAAAGAATTTTTTTCGGTACTTTGCTACGGTTTGAATTCCTCCGACGTTCCATCTGATTCTTTGTTTGAACCAAGTTTTGACTGTCGTAGGAGGAGAAGAGCGAACTATTGAAGGAATCGACATTTGAACTTTCCAACCTTTTGAAACGAAGTGCCAGGTTATCTCAATGTCTTCTGTTAAATTTTTCATATCGAAACCGCCAACTTGGTCATATGCATTTTTTCGATAGATACTTAGTGGACCATTGGTTACATAAATCGAGTCCAAGAATCCTAAAAGTTTTCTTGTAAATGCGATTATTTTATATTCTATCGCCTGAATTCTTGTGAGGTAATTTTTTGGATTATCTACAAAAACTCTTGAGGTTACAGCTCCCATTTTTGCGTCGTTGAAATGTCCTACCATTTTAGATATTGCATCTTTGTTAGGTATTGAATCGGCGTCGCTAAATCCGATTAACTCTGTCTTTACAAATTTTGCTCCAAAATTTTTTGGACCTGCTGCTCTTCCCGTATTCTCTGGTGTTCGAAAAGCTATAACTCGAGGATACTTTTTTGCGTACTGTTTTATTATTTCATATGAATTATCAGTGCTACAATCGTCTACTACAATTATTTTTTTTAATCCAGAATAATCTGATTCCAAAAATGCTTCTATGTTTTTTCCTATACTATTAGCTTCATTGTAACAAGGAACAACTATAGATAACGAACGAATTTTATTAAGTTTAATAGTCTCATAAATTTGTTTCCTATTCTGCACATAAGTTATTATATATAGGGTTAAGAAATAAAATGCTATGAAAGTGTAGACTAAATAAAGAATTGTTAATCCTTCCATTATTCTGGTTTGTCTTCTTTATTTTCTTTTTTATGTACATTAAAATATTCGTAAAATTCTTCGGAGAGTGAAATATTCATAGTGTGACCTGTTTGTTTTGCGATGACTAAGCCAAGTTCTCTGAATTTTTTGATATGGTCATAAGATTTATTACCTCTGATTTTTATTATTACTGATTGTTTTATTGGTTGTTTGTATGCTATTATAGCTAGGGTTTCTTGTTCTGCTTTTGTGAATTCTGCGTTTCCCGTTGCTAATTTATTTATTAAGTAATTATATTTTTCTGCTACATCCATCTTCCAAGAATTGTTTCTGTTAATTAAACGAAGAACTCCCTCGGAATATTTCTTTTCAAGACGATGTAAAATTTCCTTAAGCATTATAGGATTTAGGTCGGTTAACATTATTAATTCTTGTAGATTAAGAAATCGTCCTGCTATGAAAAGCGCGGCTTCTACTTTTTCGATTGAGTTTCGTTCGTTGTCCTCGAAGACATTGTCTAGTTCTTCTGCAGTAGATTCAGTGATAACAAGGGTGTGGTCTATCTCTTTTGTTTCTGATTCTTCCATATAAGTTATTGGTAGGAGAGTTTTAAAAGATTACTGACAGAGATTTACATGAAGGTTTGGAGGAATATTTTAATTGTTCTTGCAGGAATTATAATTTGTGTATTTTTTGTGAGGTTGATTTTGCCAATCCAACTTGATGATGTTTCTCCTGGAATTTTTTGCGAGGAGGAGTTGTTGGATTTAGTGGATGTTTATTATGTGATTCCTAAGTTTGGGAATGTGTCGATAGATAAGAACTGGTGTGATGAAATTTTGAAACGGAATAAGGAACTAAGATTGCACGGAGTTTATCATTCGTTTGAAGAGTTTGGGAAAGTTCGTGATGAGGAATATTTGAATGAAGGGATTGAGATTTTCGAGGCGTGTTTCGGATTTGAGCCTGAGAGGTTTAAGCCACCACAGATTGCGTGGACTAAGGAGAATGATTGGATGAAGAACGAGATGAGGATTGATTTAGGTTGGAACGAAGTTTTTCATAAGGTTTATCATTGCGGGGACACAGGTGTTATTCCTAATTGGGTTGTGAGAGTTTTTTAATTTTATTACTTGGTGAGGATTAATTTTATTGGAGTTAATTTATAAACTCTTTTTTAATT